>CAMCHA010000030.1 GCA_945874515.1 Asaia bogorensis | reverse complement strand
GTGTTGTAGCTGAAGCCCGCGCGAATGCCGGCCACAAAGCCGCCCGCCAGCATGGCGAGCACCGCAAGCCCCGCAGTCGCATGCACCAAGCCGCGCAGTGCCCCTGCATCAACCGGGCCGCTTCGGGCCGGGCGCAGCAGGCTCAGCGCGGTCCAGAACAAAACCCCGAACAGCACAAAGGCCAAGCCCAGGTGGATCACCAGCCGATAGGGTGATACCGCCGTCCGGTCCGCATCAAAGCCTGAGGCCACCATGAACCAGCCGATTGCGCCTTGCAGCCCGCCGAGCGCCAGCAGCAGCAAAAGCCGGGGCTTCAGTGCGGCCGGCACCCGCCCGCGCAGCCAGAACCAGGCCAGCCCCGCCACATAAGCCAAGCCAATCAGCCGGCCCCAAAGCCGATGCCCCCATTCCAGCCAGAAAATCTCCTTAAAGCCTTCGATGCCAAAGCCCTGATTAACCAGCTGATATTGCGGAATGCTGCGATACAAATCGTAAAGCCTTTGCCATTCCGCCTGGGATAGCGGCGGCAGCGTGCCCGAAATCGGCGCCCATTCCATGATGGAAAGGCCAGAACCTGTCAGCCGCGTCGCGCCCCCAAGCCCCACCATGAACCAGACCATGCCGGCCACGCCGAGCAGCCAAAAGGCAATGGCTCGGTTAGCGCTGCGGTTCTGGGCGGCGGCGATATCGGCGGGCAAGAAGCGTGTGTCGAAGGGCATGGCGCGCATATAGGGGCAGTTGCACGGCGATGCACCCCTGCTTGCCGTGACTTGGCGGCCCTGCTACCGCGAAATTCTCATGTTCTCCGACAATGCTCAGTCCTCGGCCGCGCCGCTTGTTTCCGTGGTGGTGCCGGTGCGCAATGAAGCCCTGAATATCGCGCCCCTGATCGCCGAAATCCGCGCCGCTTTGGCCGGTGTGGCGCATGAGATTGTCTATGTGGACGATGGGTCCACCGATGCCACGCCGCAGGAATTGGCGGCCGCCCGGGCAGAAGGCGCCCCCTTGCGGGTGCTGCGCCATCGCGCTTCCTGTGGGCAATCGGCGGCGGTGATCACCGGGGTGAAGGCCGCGCGGGGGGAATGGATCGCGACGCTGGACGGCGATGGCCAGAACGACCCCGCCGATATCCCGCGCCTTCTGGCCCGCGCCGTGGCCGAGGCTGCGCAAGGCGTGCCCGTGCTGATTGCTGGGCATCGCGTCAATCGGCGGGACTCGGCGATCAAGCGCTTCAGCAGCCGCTTCGCCAATCGCTTCCGCGCCTGGATGCTGCGGGATGCGACCCCCGATACCGGTTGCGGGCTGAAGGTGTTTTCACGCGCGCTATTCCTCAGCCTGCCGCATTTTGATCACATGCATCGCTTCCTGCCGGCGCTGACACTGCGCGCCGGCGGCGTGGTGATTAGCGAGCCGGTCAATCACCGCCCGCGCGTGCGGGGTAAATCCAATTACGGCACGCTTGATCGGTTGGCGGTCAGCATCCTGGACCTGATCGGCGTTGCCTGGCTGCAAAGACGCGGCAAGCGCCCGGTGATCGAGCCCGAGGCATGACCACGCCCCCGCCTCCCGCCCGGCGGCGGGCGGCGCTGATCCGGTTGCTTGTATTGGCACTCGGCCTAACGGCTGGTGGGTTCTTACTGAGAAGCCTGGGTGCCGCGCCGGGGACAGAATGGGTTGACCATTACGTGCTGGGCCAGGGCTTGCTGGGTGATGCGGTTTTCGTCCTGGCCGGGGCAGCGCTAACGGCAGTCGGCGTGCCACGCCAGGGGATCGCCTTTCTGGCTGGCTATGCCTTTGGCGCAATGGAGGGCACGGCGCTGGCCTTGGCGGCGCAAATCCTGGGTTGCGGTGTGGCCTATGCCTGGGCGCGCGCAATCGGTCGCCCCTGGGCCGAGGCGCAGCTTGCGGGGCGTTTCGGCCACCGGTTGCGCCCGATGCGGGATGTACTGATTGGCAGCCCCTTTGGCACGACGCTGGCGCTGCGGTTGCTGCCGATTGGGAATAATCTGGCGGTCAATCTGCTGGCCGGGATGGCGGCGGTGCCGCCTTTGGCCTTTCTGGCGGCATCGGCGATTGGGTATGTACCGCAGACGGTGATTTTCGCGCTGCTCGGCAAGGGCATCCGGGTGGATGGCGCCTGGCAGATGGGCCTTGCGGCGGCGCTTTTCGTGGTTTCGGTGCTGATCGGGCTGTGGTTGCTGCGCCGGCATCGTGCCGGGCGGGTGCTGGAAGATCAGGCTTAATCAGCCTGACCCCGCCATTTCAAGCGCCGCGTCGCGCAGTTGTTCCAAAGCGCGGCCCGGCAGCTCACCCAGCGCCAGGCAATGAGCGAAAAGGGCGGCGAAGAGCCGCGTGATGACCGGCCCGACAACCAGCCCCTGCATGGCAGCGCGGCTTGGTTCGTCTAAGGCGCCGCTGCGCGTAAGGCCAAGCGCATCCTGCAACGACAGGATCGCGCCATGCGGCCCGGCTTCCAGCGCGAAGGCCAGCAGCGCCAGGTCAAGCCCCGGCGGCAGCCGGTCCGCGCCAAGCTCATCCCAGATCAGGCGGCGGTAAATGCGCCGCGTCAGCGCCTCATCCAGGCGCATTAGCCGGCCAATGCTGGCGGGCTCGCCCAGAAAGGCGCTCAACATGCCAAGGCTGATGCCGTTCATGCAGGGACCGCGCGAAGCCGAGTCGCGATAGACCATGCCGCCATGGGCTTCCAGCAGGGCATCGGCACAAACCTCGAACCGCGCCACCGGGGGGTGGTGCGCGATGCGGGATTGACCAAGGAAAAAACCGTCCATGCCTGCTCCGGGCCGAAATGCTTGACGCCCTATACTCAATGAGAAGGATTAACCAAAGGCTTAGGCATCGGATGATTTCTGCCTAATGATTCCATATTGCGCGCCCCGGCCCGATCTGCCATTCACTCTACACCCCGTTTGACACCGCGCGGGAGAGAGCAGGCCTGCCTGCCGCCGAAGGCGCAACCGGTCCCCGGAAACGCTCAGGCAACAAGGGCCGCGCGGGGAAGGGGCCTCTGGAAAGCCCGTGGCGCAAGCCATGGCACCGACGGAGTAAGGTGAGGCAAGGCACCCACCGAATCTCTCAGGTCATCAGACAGAGGGGGACCACGTTCTGAACCCATTTCGCCACGAAAAGTGGCGGGAGGCAGCGTGTCCGAGTCTCAACCCGAATCCCTGGCGGAAACCCCGCTCGCCGCCCTGCACCGCGAATTGGGCGGGCGCATGGTGGGCTTCGCGGGTTATGCGCTGCCGGTGCACTACCCGGCGGGCATCATGGCGGAGCATTTGCATTGCCGCAGTGCCGCGGCCCTTTTCGATGTTTCCCATATGGGCCAAGCGGAATTGCGCGGCGAAGGTGCGGCGGCGGCGCTTGAGGCTTTGACGCCCGCCGATGTGGCTGGCCTCAAGCCCGGGCGCCAACGCTATGGGCTGCTGACATCGCCAAGCGGCGGCATTCTGGATGATTTCATGTTCGCCAATTTGGGCGACCGGATTTTCCTGGTGGTGAATGCCAGCCGGAAGGATCATGATTTCGGCCATATCGCGGCGCATTTGCCGCAGGGTGTGACGCTGCATCGGCATGAGGATCGCGCGCTTTTGGCGCTGCAAGGGCCAGGTGCTGTGCCGGCACTTGCTGCATTGGCGCCGGGCCTTGCAGCGTTTTCCTTCATGGGAATTGGCAGTTTCGATATTGGCGGCGTGAACGCAATTATTTCCCGCAGCGGCTATACCGGTGAGGATGGCGTTGAAATCTCGGTCCCTGCCGATCAGGCGGAAGGCTTTGCGCGCCGCTTGCTGGCGTTGCCTGGCGTGATGCCGGCGGGGCTGGGCGCGCGGGATTCACTCCGGCTTGAAGCGGGGCTTTGTCTCTACGGCAGCGATATTGATGAGACCACCAGCGCCGTTGAAGCGGGCCTGGTGTGGAGCATCGGCAAGCGCCGCCGCATGGAATGGAATTTCCCAGGTGCGGATCGCGTGCGCGACGAATTGGCCAATGGGCCAAAGCGCCTGCGCATTGGTCTGCGCCCCGAGGGCCGCCAGCCGGCGCGTGGCCATACCCCCATTGCGGGCGCGGATGGCGCGGTGATTGGCGAAGTAACCTCGGGCGGGTTTGGCCCTTCCGTGGGTGCGCCGGTTGCCATGGGCTATGTCGCGCGCCCCTTTGCCGAAGACGGCACTGCCCTTGATTTGATGGTGCGCGGCAAGGCGGTTCCCGCCCGTGTTGCGCCCATGCCCTTTACCCCCCATCGTTACGCTCGCTGAAAGGCTCTGTCCCATGTCTGAAATGCGTTTTTCCAAAGATCATGAATGGATCCGCACCGATGGCGATGGCGCGACCATCGGCATTACTGATCACGCGCAGAATGCGCTGGGCGATGTGGTGTTTGTGGATTTGCCGGAAGTGGGACGCGTGGTTGCTGCTGGTGAGGCCTGCGCCGTGGTCGAAAGCGTGAAGGCCGCTTCTGATGTTTATGCGCCGATTGCTGGCAAGATCATTGAAGTGAATGCAGCGCTGACCGATGACCCGGGCCTGGTCAACCGCGAATCCACGCAAGGCGGCTGGTTCTTTCGCATTGAGCCCGCCGATGCGTCTGAAATCGCCGCGTTAATGGATGAGGGCGCCTATCATTCCTTCGTGGATAGCCTGGCATGAGCGCCGCTGAACTGACTGCGCTTGAAGCGCATTACGCCTTCGATCGGCGCCATATCGGGCCATCGGAAGCCGAGATCGCGGAAATGCTGAAGGTGGTCGGCGCGCGCAGCCTTGAGGAGCTTGCCGCACGCACCGTGCCGGCCGCGATCCTGGAAGCTGATCTTTCCGCCCTACCGCCAGCGGTGAGCGAGGCTGAGGCGATTGCCGAATTGCGCGCCTTGGCCGAACAGAACCGCGCCGATGTCAAATCCCTGATCGGGCTTGGCTATCACGGCACGCTGACGCCGCCGGTGATCCTACGGAATATTCTGGAAAATCCGGGCTGGTACACGGCCTATACGCCGTATCAGGCGGAGATCGCGCAAGGGCGCTTGGAAGCGCTGGTCAATTTCCAGACCATGGTGACGGATTTGACCGGCCTGCCGGTTGCCAATGCGTCGCTCTTGGATGAGGCGACGGCGGTGGCGGAAGCCATGGCGCTGGCCCATGCCGCGACACGGACCAAGAGCAATGTGGTTGTGCTGGCGGCGGACCTTCATCCGCAAACCCGCGCCGTGGTGGAAACCCGCGCGGCACCACTTGGCTACCATGTGGTGGTGGCGGAAGTGGCGGGCATTGCCGCCGCTTGTGCGGCTGAAAAACCCTTCGCGCTGGTACTGCAATATCCCGGCACCACGGGCGAAGTGCGCGACCTGACCGCGGAGATCGCTGCCGTGCATGCGGTGGGGGGCCTCGCGATTGTCGCGGCTGATCCGCTTTCGCTGACTCTGCTGAAGCCGCCTGGTGAGATGGGCGCAGATGTGGTGGTGGGCAGCGCGCAGCGTTTCGGCGTGCCCATGGGCTATGGCGGGCCGCATGCCGCCTTCATGGCGGTGACGGATGCGCATAAGCGCCTGATGCCGGGCCGGCTTGTGGGGGTTTCCGTGGATGCTGCGGGTGCGCCCGCGATGCGGCTCGCGCTGCAAACGCGCGAACAACATATCCGCCGCGAAAAAGCGACATCCAATATCTGCACCGCGCAAGTGCTGCTGGCTGTCATGGCCGGCATGTATGCGGTGTGGCATGGGCCGGAGGGTCTGACGCGCATCGCGAAGCGCGTGCGCTTGCTGGCGCGGCTGGCGGGTGATGCTGCGACGCGGCTTGGCTTTACGCTGCGCCATCAAGGTTTCTTCGATACCATCACGCTGGATGCCGGCCCGCGCGCCGATGCCGTGATGGCGGCGGCGTTGAAGCATGGCTTCAATCTGCGGCGTTTGGATGATGGCGGTGTTTCCATCGCCATGGATGAAACCGTATCCCGCGACGATCTGACGCGGTTGATGGCGGTGCTGGCCGAAGCGGCGGGCAAGCCCGCGCCGGTCCTGGATGCGCTGACACTCGCCGGAGATTTGCCGGAACCGCTGCGCCGTACGTCGCCGTTCCTGACCGCTTCTGTCTTCAATAGCCATCATTCCGAACACGGCATGCTGCGCTATATGAAATCGCTGGAAGACAAGGATGTCGCGCTCAATCGCAGCATGATCCCGCTTGGGTCCTGCACCATGAAGTTGAACGCAACGGCCGAGATGATTCCCGTGACCTTCCCGGGCTTCGGCAATATCCACCCCTTCGCGCCGGTGGATCAGGCGACGGGCTACATCACCATGATCCGCCGGCTGGAAGCTTGGCTGGCGCGCATCACCGGTTTTGCCGCTGTGTCCTTGCAACCCAATGCCGGCAGCCAAGGCGAATATGCGGGTCTTCTTGCCATTCGCGCCTGGCATCTTTCGCGCGGCGATGCGGACCGGACCATTTGCCTGATCCCATCTTCCGCACATGGCACCAACCCGGCCTCTGCCGTGATGGCGGGCATGCAGGTGGTGGTTGTTGGCTGCGACCGCGATGGCAATGTGGATATCGATGACCTGAAGGTGAAGCTTGATCAGCACGGCGCCAAGCTTGCCGCGCTGATGGTGACCTATCCCAGCACACACGGCGTTTTTGAAGCCGAGATCAAGGAAATCTGCGCGCTTGTGCATGCAAAGGGCGGGCAGGTTTATATGGATGGCGCCAATATGAATGCGCAGGTTGGCCTCACCAGCCCGGGTGCGATTGGCGCCGATGTCTGCCATTTGAACCTGCACAAAACCTTCTGCATTCCGCATGGCGGTGGCGGGCCTGGTGTGGGACCAATCGGCGTTGCCGCGCATCTCGCGCCGCATTTGCCCAATCACCCCATGCTGGCGGAAGCCGGCCCCGCGACGGGCTTTGGTCCTGTGAGTGCTGCGCCGTTTGGCTCAGCTTCCATCCTGCCGATTTCCTACGCCTATATTCGCATGATGGGACCTGAGGCTTTGCGGCGCGCGACCGAGGTTGCGATTCTTTCCGCCAATTACATGGCCAAGCGTTTGGATGGGCATTTCCCGGTGCTGTATAAGGGCGCCAATGGCATGGTCGCGCATGAATGCATTCTGGATTGCCGCGGCTTCCAGCAGGGCGGCGGTGTGCTGGTGGAAGATATCGCCAAGCGCTTGCAGGATTACGGTTTTCACGCGCCCACCATGTCCTGGCCTGTTGCCGGCACGCTGATGGTGGAACCAACGGAAAGCGAACCGAAGGCCGAGATTGATCGTTTCATTGATGCGATGATCGCGATCCGTGCCGAAATTCGCGCTGTGGAACAGGGGCGGATGGATAAGGCGGATAACCCGCTGAAGAACGCGCCGCATACAGCCGCCGAAGTGATCGCGGAGGCTTGGGCGCATCCCTATAGCCGCGAACAGGCTGCCTTCCCGCTGCCTTTCGTCAAGGCGCGCAAATATTGGCCACCGGTGAAGCGTGTTGATAATGTCTATGGCGACCGCAATCTGGTTTGCACCTGCGCGCCGCTGGAAAGCTACGCTCAGCAGATCGCGGCAGAATAATCATGCGCCAGCCAGGTGCCTGGCGCGTGGCCGGCAGCCGCGTGATCCATGCCGATCGCTGGATCAGGCTGCGCGCGGATCATTGCATCACGCCGGAAGGCGCGGTGCTCGATCCCTATTACGTGCTGGAATATCGCGACTGGGTGCATGTGGTGGCGATCACGGAAGATGATTGCCTGGTGGTGAACCACCAATATCGCCATGGTGCGGGTTGCGTGCATCTGGAATTGCCGGGCGGCGTGACGGATGCGGCGGATTCCGGGCCGCTTGAAGCCGCCGCGCGCGAATTGCGCGAAGAAACCGGGTTTGCGGCGCGGGAGTTTCGCCACATCACCAGCCTCAGCCCCAATTCGGCCACGCATACCAACCGGATCCATACCGTGCTCGCGCTGTGTGCCTATGCGGATGGGGCGCAATCGCTGGATGCTGGGGAGGAAATTGCGGTGGAATTACTGCCGCTGGCCGAAATTCCAGCACTGATCAGCGCAGGTGCTTTTGTGCAATCTGCTCATGTCGCTTCCCTGATGGTCGCGCTGCAAGCGATTGGAAGGGTGCAGTTTCACGTCGCGCCAAAGGCCACCCCGTGACCGCTTGGCTTCGCATTGTGCCGCTGGCACCGCATCACCGGCCGCGCTGGGAAATTCTTTATGCGGGCTATGCCGAATTCTACCGCGTGACTCAAACACCTGAGATGCGCGCGCGCGTATGGTCCTGGACGCAAGACCCAGCGCATGAGGTGAAGGGGTTGATTGCGGAAAACGCAGAAGGTGTGCCGATTGGCATGGTGCATTACCGACCCTACGCGCGCCCACTTTCGGCCAGTACGGGCTGTTTTCTGGATGATTTATTTGTTGATCCCGCACTGCGCGGCCAGCGCGTGGCGGATGCGCTGATTGATCATCTGGCGGCCATCGCGCGCGAACGCGGTTGGTCTGTGCTGCGCTGGATCACAGCGGATGATAATTACCGTGGGCGCGGCGTTTATGATCGCGTCGCGAAACGCACCATGTGGATCACGTATGACCGCACGCCCTGAAGGCGATTTCGATGATGTGATTGCGTTCGCCTGGGATGGGCCTGCTTGTTCGGTCGCGGATGCCGCGCGCTTATTGTTGCTGGACAGCCTTGGTTGCATGATCGCCGGGCTCGGCCATGCCGCGCCGCGCCGTTTTGCTGATGCGCTGGCGATTACCATGCCCGGTGCGGTGCGCTTGCCGGGATGCGCCGCCGGGCTTTCAGAAGCTGGCACCGCGGCGGTGCTGGCCGCCGCCATGTGTTGGGATGAAGCTAATGAGGGCCTGGCGCGCGCCCATGGACGCCCGGCACTGGCCGTCGCACCGCTTTGCATCGCGGCCTTGGCGGCGGGGCGGGTTGCGCCAGGCGCTGTGCATGCCGCCTTCGCGCTTGGCTATGAAATCGCTGGCCGTGCCGGAGAGATTTGGCGCATCCGACCCGGCATGCATGTGGATGGGTCTTGGCATTCACTCGGCGCCGCTGCGGCGGCGGCAAGGCTTGCCGGTGGGGATGTGGCGGAGGTGGCGCGCGCCATCCGCTTGGCCGCCTGCCAAATCCCCTTCGCGCTTTATGCCCCGATTGCCGCCGGGATGGATGGTCGGAACAGCTACCCGGCCCATGCCGTGTTGCTCGGTGCCATGGCGGCGGCGGCGGCGCGTGCGGGGATGGATGCGCCCGAGGTTGGCTTGGCGGAGGCGCGGCGCATTGCGCTTCTTCATGAAATACCTGCCATGCGAGCGCCAGCAGGCGAATGGCTGATCGAGCAAGCCTATATCAAGCCCTTCGCTGGCGTGCGCCATGCGCATTACGCTGCCGCGGCGGCTTTGGAATTGCGCGCAGCTATCGCTGACCGGCTTGATGATGTCACCGCGATCAGGCTGGAAACCTATGGGGAGGCTTTGCGCTACGCTGTCAATCGCGCACCAGCGCGCGCCATCCAGGCGCAATTCAGCCTGAGCTGGGCCGTGGCGGCGGCGCTGATGCAGGGTGATCTTGGCCCTTCGGCCTATACCGATGCGGCGCTGGCTGATCCCGCGCTGCGCCGGCTTGAGGGCTTGGTGGAACTCACCGAGGATGCTGCGCTGACGGCTGCCGAAAAGCGCGGTGCGCGGCTGATCGTGACGCTGGCCAGCGGTGAAAGCCATCAGGCGTCCGTCGGTGCCATGGCGGGTGATCCGGGCCTTGCGCTCGATGCCGCCGCGGTCATGGCGAAATGCCAACGCTTTGCCGCGCCCGTAATCGGCGATGCCGCCATGGCGCGGCTTGCGGCGGTGATCCTTGGTGCGGATGGCGCCGCACCACGCGAATTTTTCGTGGGCGCTTGATGCAAACATTACAAGAAACATCCCCCCAGCACCCAATGCAGAATCGCGCTTTGGCGGTGCTGTTATTGCTCGCGGGATTTTTTATCCTGACCATTGTGGATGCGACATCAAAGGTGCTGACGGAACGCTACCACGCGCTGGAAATCGGTTTTGGCCGCGCGGTGTTTCAGATTTTGCCACTGCTGATCTTCATGGCCTGGCGCGGCGCTGCCGTGGCACGTAGCGCCCATCCGCGTCTGCAAATCCTGCGCGGCGCCTGCATTTACTTTTGCACGGTGATGTTTGTGCAGGGGTTGAGCCTGCTTGACCTCGCGGATTGTACCGCACTCGCTTACGTATCGCCCTTCATTGTGGTGCTGTTTTCCATTTGGCTGCTCAAGGAAAAAGTGGATTGGCAGCGCTGGGTGGCGGTGGCGATTGGCTTTTTGGGCGTGCTGGTAGTGCTGCGCCCGGGTATGGGGGTATTCGGCCCGGCGGCGCTTTGGCCGTTGTCTGAGGCCGTGCTTTGGGCCTTTGCGCTTGTCATCACGCGCATGATGCCGCGTGATGGTGCCATTACCACACTGATCTGGACAAGTGCTGTGCAATTGGCGCTGGCGGCGGCGTTTGTGCCGCTGGTCTGGACCGTGCCGGATATTGGCGATCTGCCGGCCTTTGCCGTGGCAGGCTTGCTCAATTTATGCGGCCAGATGTTGCTGGTTGCGGCGTTTCAGCGCGCGCCGGCTTCCATGCTGGCGCCTTTCAGTACCATTCAAATCATTTTCGCGGCCATTGTGGGCTGGCTGGTGTTCCAGACTTTTCCGGATTTTTGGACCTTGGTCGGCACCGCGGCGATCCTGGCCGGTGGCTTGCTGGTGTGGTGGCGGGAAACGCAAATCAGCAGATAGGCCAAGCGCGCTTCAAATCCGCTTGGCCGCCACCACCGCAGCCTTGGAACCCGCGCCTACCACCCAGGCCCAAGCGCCAAGCAGCGGGCCATAGGCGCGACCCTCGCCCGCTTCGCGCGCTTCATC
>CAMCHA010000029.1 GCA_945874515.1 Asaia bogorensis | reverse complement strand
ACCGCCCCGCGCCTGCCCATGATCAATGGGCGTCGCGCGCGGATACCTTCATAAGCCATGGTTCAGCCCCCGAGATTCATGCGCGAGACAATCGGCGCCCAACGCGTCACTTCCGCTTGCACATGCGCCGCCGCTGCGGCGGGGGAAGGATCAGGCCAGGTTTCCACACCCGCCACCGCCAGCCGCTGCTTCACCGCCGGATCGGCAACCGCGCGCAATGCCGCTTCGCGAATGGGGGCAAGCGCTTCTTCCGGCGTGCCTGGCTTGGCGAATAGCACCTGCCAGGCCGTGACTTCATAGCCAGGCACACCAACCTGCGCGAGCGCGGGCAGGCCGGGCACAAGATCTGATGGTGTGGCGGAACTCACGGCCAAGCCCCGCACGCGGCCATCACGCATCAGCGGTGTCAGCAGGGTTGGGCTATCAATGGTCAGGTTCATCCGCCCCGCGAGCAAATCCTGCACCGCATTGGCCGCGGTACGATAGGGCACGATGGTAAAGCTGGTGCCGGAAAGTTGGCGGAACAATTCTCCCGCCAGATGATTCGTCGCACCGGGATTGGTGGCGCCGTAATTCACATCTTCCTTTTTCTGCGCGAGCCAAGCGAGCAAGGAAGGCACATCCCGCGCCGGCACGTCCGGATGCACCGCGAGCACAAAGGGCTGCCGGCCCACCAGCGCGAGGGGAATGAAATCCGTCACCGGATCATGCGGGAAATTCGGATAAATCGCCCGCATCACCGGGTGGTTATTGGTGCCGATGAAAATGCTGTTGCCATCGGCGGGTAGGCGATGAAACGCCGCCGCGCCCACCGTGCTGCCAGCGCCCGGGATGCTTTCAGGTATGACCGGGCGGCCAAGCTGGGTTTGCAAGGCATCCGCCAGGATGCGGCCCACCACATCGGTCACGCCGCCAACGCCCACGGGGATGATCAGGCGCAGTGGCCGCGCCTGGGCGAATGCCGGGGAAGCCAAGCCAAGCGCAGCAGCGGTGAGGAGGGAACGACGCAGCATGGGGGGAACATCCTTCAGTTTAGCTAAGCCTCAACCCTAGCCTGCCTTGGGCATTCTGCCAGCCCTAAGGCGCTTATCTTTCCAAGCCTAGCTTTTCAGGCTTAGCTCCTCCTCAAAACGGGGGCGCGACATGGCGAGCATTGTTCTCATTCACGGGGCCTATCAAGGCGGCTGGATTTGGCGCTTTGTTACCGAGCGTTTGCGCGCTGCCGGGCATGATGTGCATGCGCCAACGCTAGATGGCTGTGCCGAACACCGCCACCAAATGCGCGCGGGCATTGATACCGAAAGCCACGGCCAGGAAATCGCTGAATACCTTTACTACCATGATTTGCGCGATGCGGTGCTGGTGGGTACCTCGGCCGGCGGCATGGTGATGGCGGCGGCGGCAGAACGCGCGCGTGAACGCATTGGCCGCCTGGTTTTTGCCGATGCGCTGGCGCTGATGGATGGTGAGAAAATTCGCGACATCGTGACCCGCCCTGCCGCCATCAATACGGATATCGCGTTGGGACCGGGCCGGGACGATGCGCTGGGCCGCCTGTTTCTGGGCATGGATAAGGGGCTGGCCGAATGGGCGGCGGATCGCATCTCGCTGCATCCCATCAACACCTTCACCCAACCCGTGAAGCTACCAAGCTTCTGGCAGCAATCCTGGCAGGCTTCCGTGATCTATTGCCCGCAGGCGCAAAACCCCGGTGAGGCGCATCAGCGCCGCTGCGCCGAAAAACTCAACGCGCGCTGGCATGTGATTGACACGGGCCATTACCCCATGCTGACCACGCCGGATGAGCTTGCGCGCATCATCATCTCCGGCTGAACACTATGACCTTGCCGTCATTGGTGGCGGCATCAATGGTGCCGGCATTGCGCGGGATGCGGCGGGCCGCGGGCTTTCCGTGGTGCTGTTCGAAAAAGGTGATCTAGGCGGCGGCACCTCGGCCAATTCGACCAAGCTGATCCATGGTGGCCTGCGCTATCTGGAACATTACGAATTCCGCCTGGTGCGTGAAGCGCTGATTGAACGTGAAATCCTGCTTGGCATCGCGCCGCATATCATCTGGCCCTTGCGCTTTGTGCTGCCGCATCATCAGGGCCTCAGGCCCGCCTGGCTGCTGCGGCTTGGGCTGTTTCTGTATGATCATCTGGGTGGGCGAAAGACACTGCCGGCAACGCGGCGGATTGACCTGACACGTTCACCGCTCGGCGCGCCGCTCAGCCCCGGGCATCGTATCGGCTTTGAATATTCCGATTGCTGGGTTGAGGATTCGCGCCTGGTGCTGTTGAACGCCAAGGATGCGGCGGAACGTGGTGCCGCCATTCATCCGCGCATGGCGGTGACTGCCGCGCGGCGCGAAGGCGCGTTGTGGCACATCACCACTGAAGGTCGTGATGGGCCGGCCGAATTTCACGCCCGCGCCTTGGTCAACGCCGCCGGCCCCTGGGTGGGCGCCGTGCAGCATGCGGTGATGGGCAGCAACCAGCCGGCACGCCTCAGGCTGGTCAAGGGCAGCCATATCGTGCTGCCACGGCTTTATGACCACGACCGCGCCTATATTTTCCAGAATGCCGACGGCCGCATCATTTTCGCCATTCCCTATGAACGCGACTTCACCCTGATCGGTACCACCGATGAGGATCATCCAAACCCAGACGAAGCACCACAAATTTCTGAGGGCGAGATAACCTATCTCTGCACGGCGGCGTCCAGCTACTTCCGCACGCCGGTAAAGCGCGAAGATATTGTCTGGACCTATTCGGGGCTCCGCCCGCTTTATGATGATGGGGCAAGCAAGGCGCAGGAAGCGACGCGCGATTACGTGCTGAAGCTGGATGCGCCGGCGGGTCAGGCGCCGCTGCTCAATATCTTCGGCGGCAAGATCACCACCTATCGCAAACTGGCTGAGGCCGCCTTGGCCGAGCTTGGCATACGGCCCGAAAAAGCCGGCTGGACCGCCCACGCGCCCCTGCCGGGCGGGGATTTTGCGCCGGATGGCTTCCCCGCGCTGCTTGCCCGCTTCCGGCGCGACTTCCCGCTGCTGCCAGACGCGCTTTGCACCCGGCTGCTCCGCGCCTATGGCACCCGGGCCTGGCAGATTTTCAACCCCGGCCAGGACCCTGGCCCGGCCATTGGCGCCGATTTGCATGAGGCAGAGCTGGACTATCTCCGCCGCGAGGAATGGGCCGCAACGGCCGAGGATGTGCTCTGGCGCCGGAGCAAGCTCGGGCTTCGCTTCGATGCCGGGGCACGGGATAGGGTGGCCAGGCTCATGGGCGGCTGAAAGATCGAAACACAAACTTCGCAGAACTGTCTTTTTTCTGTAATAAGAGCTCAGTAACGGGCAGTAGCCTCAATAAAAAAGGAGAGCTTTCATGCAACGTCGTCACATTTTGCTGGCAACATCGGGTCTGCTTGCGGCCCCCTTCGTAGCACCTTCCGTGCGCGCCCAAGGCCGCACCGAAATCCAATTCTGGTATGGACTGGGCGGTGCGCTTGGTGAGCGCGTTGCCGAACAGGTCACGCGCTTCAATGAAAGCCAATCGCGCTTTCGCGTGAATGCCAATTTCCGCGGTTCTTATGTGGAAGTCATGACCGGCTCCATCGCCGCCTGGCGCGCCGGCACACCGCCCCATATCGCGCAGGTGTTTGAAGTTGGCACCGCCACCATGATGGCCGCCGGCCCCGCCATCCGTCCAACCCATGAATTGCTGGGCGAAGCGGGCATCACGCTGGACCCGAAGCGCTATCTGGCCGGCGTGCGCGGCTATTATTCAGATACGCAAGGCCGCCTGGTTTCCATGCCGCATAATTCTTCTTCCGCGGTGCTTTGGATCAATCTGGATGCCTTCGAAAAGGCTGGGCTTTCCACGACCGATCTGCCGAAAACTTGGGCCGAGATTCGTGCCGCCGCGCAGAAGATCAAGGCGACCAATGCTGCCGAAATCCCGATCAGCACCGCCTGGCCGACCTGGGTGATGTTTGAACAAATGTCTTCGATCCATGATGTTGGCCTTGCCACCAAGGCCAATGGCTTCGAAGGCTTGGATGCCCAGATGAACCTGGGTGCGCCGATTTTCGCCAAGCACACCAATATGCTGCTTGAAATGCAGCGTGAGGGAAGCTTTGTGTATGGCGGGCGTGATGGCGATGGCTTTGCAAGCTTCCCCGCTGGCAAGGCCGCCATGTCTTTCAATTCCTCGGCCGGTCGCGCGCAGGTGCAACGCGACGCGAAGTTCCGCTGGGCTTCCGTGGCGCTGCCCTATCATGGTGATGTCACCCAATCCCCGCGCAATGGCGTGATCGGTGGCGCCAGCCTTTGGGCCCTGACGGCACGCAACCGCACGGCGGAAGAATATCGTGGGGTCGCAGAATTCTACCGCTTCATCTCGGAAGTTGAGCAGGACAAGTGGTGGCACCACGTCACGGGCTATGTGCCGCTGACGCTGGCGGCGTATGAGGCTTCGCGCGCTGAGGGTTTCTATACTCAAAACCCGGGCGCCGATGCCGCCATCATCCAGCTTTCCCGTGCGGAACCTACGCCTAATAGCCAGGGCTTCCGCTTGGGTGGCTTTGTGGAAATCCGCAATATCATCCAGGAAGAATTGGAACGCGGCTTCCAGGGCCAGCAGAATGCCGAAACGCTGCTTGCTAATGCCAACCGCCGCGCCGATGTGGTGCTGCGCAATTTTGAGCGTGCGAATCGCCGTTGATGCGTATCGGGGCCGCCTTCGTGGCGGCCCCCTCCTATCGGTGTGTTTGATCGCATTTTCCGAGCCGCCAAGTTGTCCACTTGGCTTGAAAATGCTCAGTTGAGGCCACATGCAGCGCAAGGCGATATTCAACAATAAACTGCTGCCCTATCTGTTGCTGGCGCCGCAGCTTGCCATTACCTTTGTCTTTTTTTTCTGGCCGGCGGGGGAAGCGGTTTGGTATTCCTTCATCCGCCAGGATGCCTTTGGCATTTCCAAACAATTCGTCTGGTTTGAGAATTTCACGGATCTTTTCGCCGACCCGCTGTATCATCAGGTCATCATCAATACGCTGATTTTCTCGCTGGCCGTCACCGTGCTTGCCATGGGCTTGGCGCTTGGCCTAGCGGTGCTTGCGGATCGGCATATTCGTGGCAAGGATGCCTATCGCACCTTGCTGATCTGGCCCTACGCCGTGGCGCCAGCCATTGCCGCCATTCTTTATATTTTCCTGTTCCACCCGGATATCGGGCTGATTGGCCGCGCGCTGAAGGCAGCGGGCGTTGACTGGAATTATACGCTAAATGGCAATCAGGCCATGCTGGTAGTGGTGCTGGCTGCGGCATGGAAACAGGTTTCCTACAACTTCCTGTTCTTCCTGGCCGGGCTCCAATCCATCCCAAAAAGCGTTTTGGAAGCCGCTGCGATTGATGGGGCATCGGCCACTTACCGCTTTCGCACGGTGATTTTCCCGCTGCTGTCGCCCACCACCTTCTTTCTGTTGGTGATCAATATCACCTACGCCTTCTTCGACACTTTCGGCATTATTGATGCACTCACCAAAGGCGGGCCGGGCAATGCCACGCAAACTTTGATCTACCGCGCCTATATTGATGGGCGAGTCAATCTGGATCTCGGCTCATCCTCCGCGCAATCTGTGGTGCTGATGATTGCGGTGATGGCGCTGACTTTGGTGCAATTCCGCTTCATTGAGCGCAAGGTTCATTACTGATGGCCGAGCCACGCAACAGCATCGCCGCCCCCATGGGCATGGCCGGCAGCAATCCCCGCGCCGATATGCTGACCCATGTTATCCTGGTGCTGGGCGTGCTGCTATTTGCCCTGCCGATCTGGATTGTACTGATGGGCTCCACCCATGATGCCGGCACCATCGGCCGCGGCGATGTGCCCTTGCTGCCGGGCGCCGAGGCGGTCGCGAATTACAGCGCGGTCTGGAACCAAGGAAACAAGCAGCGCGCCGGCGTGCCGGTTTCAACCATGATGTTCAATAGCGCCATCATGGCGCTGCTGATCACCATCGGCAAAATCGCGATTTCCATCATCTCAGCCTATGCGGTCGCCTTCTTCTCCTTCCCCGGGCGCACGCTGTTCTTTTGGGCGATTTTCATCACGCTCATGCTGCCGGTTGAGGTGCGCATTTTCCCGACCTTCCAGGTAGTATCCGATCTTGGCCTAGTGAATACCTATGCCGGTCTGATCGTGCCATTGATTGCATCTGCCACCGCGACCCTGCTGTTTCGGCAATTCTTCCTGACCATCCCGGATGAATTGGTGGAAGCCGCCAAGATGGATGGCGCGGGCCCGATCCGCTTTTTCAAGGATGTGGTGCTGCCGCTATCGGCCACCAATATTGCCGCCCTTTTCGTCATTCTATTCGTCTATGGTTGGAACCAATATCTCTGGCCGCTGCTGGTGACGACCTCCACCGATGTGGAAACCATCATGATCGGCATTGTGAAAATGTTGGGTTCCCAGGGGGATACGGAATGGCACCTGGTCATGGCGACCACAGTGCTCGCGCTGCTGCCACCCGTTGCCATTGTGATCCTAATGCAGCGCTGGTTCGTCAAGGGATTGGTCGAGACCGAGAAATGAGAAACCCCCATGGCTGAACTCAAACTTTCCGGCATTGTCAAAACTTTTGGCACAGTGCGCGTGCTGCACGGCATTGATCTTGTCGTGCAGGATGGGGAGATGATTGTGATTGTCGGCGCTTCCGGCTGCGGCAAATCAACCTTGCTGCGCATCGTAGCCGGGTTGGAACGCAGCACAGGTGGCACGGTGCTGATTGATGATCGGGACGTGACGGCGCTTGAGCCTGCCGCGCGTGACATCGCCATGGTGTTTCAGAATTACGCGCTCTATCCGCATATGCGCGTCTTCGACAATATGGCCTATGGGCTGCGCATTCGCGGCCTTGACCCCGAAGATATCAAGCGCCGCGTTGGCGAAGCCGCCGATCTTCTCGGCCTTTCCGAATTGCTTGATCGGCGCCCGAGGGAGCTTTCGGGCGGTCAGCGCCAGCGCGTTGCCATGGGGCGCGCCATTGTGCGTGAACCGAAGCTGTTCCTTTTCGATGAACCGCTTTCCAATCTGGATGCGAAGCTTCGCGTTGCCATGCGTGCGGAAATCAAGCGCCTGCAACGCCGACTTGGCGTCACCAGCCTTTTCGTCACGCATGATCAGGTGGAGGCGATGACCTTGGGCGATCGGCTTGTTGTCATGCACGAAGGTCGCGCAGCGCAAATCGCCTCACCCATGGAGATTTTTGAACGCCCTGCCGATACCTATGTCGCGGGCTTCATCGGCAGTCCGGCGATGAATTTCCTGCCAGCCACCATCACGGAAGATGCCAAGGCGGCAACGCTTTCGGATGGCAACATCATCGCCCTGCCACCCGGTCAATATGCCACGCATCCTGGGCAGAAAGTGACGCTCGGCATTCGCCCAGAACATATCAGCCTGACAGGACCGCTCCGGCTCACCACCGATCTGGTTGAACCGCTGGGGTCGGAATGTGTGGTGCATGGCAAGCTTGCTTCCGGTGAAATCATGGCCCTGCGCCTGCCCGGCGCACCGCCTTCTGCCGCGGTGCTGGAAATCGCGCCGCGCACCGAACATCTGCATGTGTTCGATGCTGAAACAGGCAAACGGCTGCCCCCGCCCGCCTGAATAAGCTCACGCCTGCCCGCGTTCGATCAGCAGGCGCTTCACCTCATTCTTCGGGACCTTGCCATAACCAGAACGCGGCAGCGCATCCCACACAAAGATCTTCGCCGGCCATTTATAGCGCCCAAGCCTGCCATCCAGATGCGCCATCACCGCCGCCGGATCAATCGTGGCACCCGCTTCCGCCACCAGCACCGCAACACCGCTTTCGCCCCATTTCGCATCCGCAACACCTACCACGCAGGCTTCCGCGACGGATGGGTGCGTCAGCAGTGCTTCCTCCACCTCACGCGGATAAACATTGGATCCGCCAGAAATATACATGTCCGAAGCGCGACCCGTGATGTACAAAAACCCGCGCGCGTCCAAATGGCCGAGGTCACCGGTATGGAACCAGCCGCCGGCAAAGGCCTTTTCATTCGCGCTTTCATTTTCGAAATAGCCAGCGAAAACCGCGGGACCACGAACGCAAATATCGCCAGTTTCGCCTGCGGCTAAGGGCTGGTTCGCCGTATCCAGAATAGCGACCTCAATTCCCGTGCGCGGATAGCCGCAGGAACCGATCGGCATGGCAGGATCATCTTCCAGGCTATGCCAGGCGGGCGGCAGCACGGTGATATTGCCGGTGACTTCGCCAAGGCCGAAATACTGTACCAGGCAGGGGCCAAGCTTGCTCAGCGCGTATTTCTGATCCTCCCGATACATTGGTGCGCCGGCATAAATCACGTGGCGCAGGGAAGCATGATCATGCGTATCCACGGCGGGATCACGGCAGAGCGTATTCAGGATGGTCGGGACGGTGAACATGTTTGAAACGCGATGCGCTTCAATCAGGCGCCAGGCTTCCGGCAGATCAAACCGCTCACCAGGCAGCAGGATGGAAACCGCACCGCGCGCCACTTGCGATAGCGCATGCACGCCAGCGCCATGGGAAAGCGGCGCCACCACCAAGGACGCATCATTCTCAGTCAGCCCCGGCATCAGATCAGCGATATGATTGTTGATGACAAAAGCCATCTGCCCATGGGTCAGAATACCGCCCTTGGGCCGGCCCGTAGTGCCGGAGGTATAAAAGAACCAGGCCGGATGATCGCGATCCACATCAGCGGGCAGCGTCAAGGGCGCGGCCTGGCCTTCCGCGATCAAATCTTCCCAGGAAAAGCCAGCGCCATCGCCAATCGCGATATGCAGCCCGCAGGCTGGGTTTTCCGCGCGGCAGGCGGCGCGATGTTCAGGGAAAGCCACATCGAAAATCTGCGCCTTGCAGCGCGAAGACCCTGCCAGATAGGCGGCTTCCGGTGGGCTCAGGCGGAAATTCGTCGGCACCCAAACCGCGCCAATCAACCAGCAGGCCCAGACACCTTCGAAAATCGCGTTGTTATTGCGCGAATGGATCAGCACGCGATCACCGGCGCCAATGCCGCGTGCACGCAAGCCGGCAGCGGCGGCACAGGCCCGTGCCGCGATTTCCGACCAACTCCAGACCCGATCACGCCAGATCAGCCCCGGGCGGTCCGGCAGGCGGCGGGCGGTTTGCAGCAGCATGGCGCCCAGGTTGGATGTCGGGATCATGCGGCGTCTCCTTTTTTGCGGCGCCCTTCCGGCGGCTCGTGCGATGTTTCGCTTGCCTCCAGCCTCAGGCTTGGGCAAGTGGTGATCATAATCCGGACTTTACCAAAGGGAGAAGAACGCCATGAACACCCCATTCCAGGGCGCGACGCGCCGTAACCTGCTGCTGGGCGCCGGCGCGCTTGGCCTGGCCGCCCCCGGCATTGCCCGCGCGCAGGGGCAATACCGCGCCGAATATAAGGTCTCGGTCGTGGGTAATCGCCCGCTGCCGATCTCCGACGGCGCCTTTACCTGGGCAGAGCTGGTCACGGAACGCTCGGGCGGGCGGATCAATATGAAGGTCTATCCGGGCAGCCAATTGGTGGGCGGTGACCAGACGCGCGAATTGGTCGCGATGCGCCAGGGCGTCATTGATATGGCGGTGTTTTCCACCATCAATATCTCCCCGCAGATCCGCGAAATGAACATTTTTTCGCTGCCCTTTCTGATGCCCAATCACCGCGCTTATGACGCGATCATCAATGGGGAAGTTGGGCGCGATTTGTTCGGCACGCTGACCAGCCGCGATGTGACGCCGGTTGCCTGGGGCGAGAATGGCTTTCGCGAAATCTCCAACAGCAAGCGCGAAATCAGGAAGCCCGAGGATCTGCGCGGTCTGAAAATCCGCTTCGCGGCAGGGGCGATTTTCAGCGAAATCTATCAGAGCCTGGGCGCCAATCCGGTGCAAATGTCCTTCGCTGATCTGCAACCGGCCCTTTCCACCGGCGCGGTGGATGGGCAGGAAAACCCAGTCAATCTTTTCCTGGGCTTCCGCATGGATACGCTGGCGCAGAAGCATCTTTCCATCTGGAATTACTGCGCTGATGCCTGCATTTTTGTCGCCTCCAAAACAGTGATGGAAAGCTTCGCGCCGGCAGATCGTGACCTTGTCATCGCCTGCGCGCGGGAAGCGGCGCTGAAGCAAATCGCGGCGGCACGCAAAGGCCTTGGCATTGATGGCGATCGTTCTTCCATTGAAGAATGTGTCCGTCGCGGTGTGGCGGTGGCGGAACTGACGCCGGCCGAAAAGCAGGCTTTTGCCCGCGCCACGCGGCCCGTTTATGACAAATGGGCGCAAACCGTGGGCAGCGCGCTGGTGCAAAAGGCCGAAGCCGCCATTACGCGCGCGATTGCCTGACGCCCCATGAGTGTTGAGTTGGATCCGGGGGCAACGCTTCCGGATCCGAAAACCCGCATTCCGCTCAGTTTCGAACGCGTCTTGCTCGCCATGGCAATGGCGACCATGGCGCTGATTACGGCGGCGAATGTGTTGGCGCGCTACCTCACGAATGTGTCCTTTGCCATTACTGAGGAATATTCGGTGGTGCTGATGGTGGTGATTGCGCTGATCGGCACGGCACTCGCCATCGCAACTGGGCGGCATATACGGGTTGGGTATTTCACCGATCTGATGGGCAAGGTTGGGCAACGCCGGGCAGAGATGCTGGCACTACTGCTCGCCATCATTTGCTTTGGCTTGCTCGCCATTTTCGGCGCCAAGCTTGCCTATGATGAATATCGCTTCGAAGTGCTCTCCAACGGGCTTGGCAATCCGCAATGGCTCTATACCGGGTGGCTGCCTCTGGTCTCGCTTTTGGTCATTGCGCGCGCGACGGGCCGTCTGATCCGGCTGGCACGCGGAGAGGATGGCTGAGCCATGATCGCAACCACCCTGTTCCTCGCCTTCGCTGTGCTGCTTGCGGGTGGTGTGCCGGTCGCGATTTGTCTTGGGCTTGCGGGCGCTTTCGCCATTTGGCTCGCGGATCAATCCATCATGGCGATGCCGACCAATGTCTATGCCGGCATTGCGAAGTATCCGCTGATTGCCATTCCCATGTTCGTGCTGGTGGGGAGCGTGTTTGACCGCACAGGGGTGGCACTTCGGTTGGTGCGTTTCGCGACATCCCTGGTGGGCGCGGGGCGCGGCGCGCTTGCTTCCGTCGCCGTTCTGGTCGCGATGGTGATTGGTGGCATATCGGGCTCAGGGCCCGCCACCAGCGCGGCGGTGGGGCAGGTGGTGACGAAAAGCATGGCGGAGGATGGCTATCCGCGGCCATTCATCGC
>CAMCHA010000028.1 GCA_945874515.1 Asaia bogorensis | reverse complement strand
CTTGGCCATTTGGAAGCGCTGCTGCGCCTGGCGCGCGCCACGCATCAGGCCGATCAGCGTGAAGTGACTGAAGCCGAACGCCTGCTGGCCGAGGCCCGCCAAGCCTTGGCCAACGCACCCATGCCCGATGATGTCCCGCATGAGGAATGATCCGGATTTCCTGGAATTCCTCTGGCTTTGGAATCAACGCAGCGCGCAGGAAACGCCAGCCATTCATCGGCGAATCGCGCGCTGGCTGATGGCGCGGCGCGAAGCCAGTGATCGGCGCCTGTTGCTGATGGCTTTTCGTGGTTGCGGCAAATCAACGCTGATCGGGCTTTGGTGCGCTTGGCTTTTGCTCAACGATCCTTCAACGCGCATCCTGGTGGTGGCGGCCGATGCGCAGCTTGCCACGCGCATGGTCGCAACCGTGCGGCGCATTCTGGAATCCCACCCGCTTTGCGCTGAATTACTGCCCGATGTGCCAGAGAATTGGGCGGCGGATCGCTTCACCGTCGCCCGCCCCGGCGCTTTGCGAGACCCATCCATGCTGGCGCAGGGCATATCCGGCAATATCACCGGCGCCCGCGCCGATGTCATCATTTGTGATGATGTGGAGGTTGCCGGCAATTGCGACACACCCGGCAAGCGCGAGGCGCTGCGTGAACGCCTGGCAGAACTTGAATTCATCCTGACGCCGGGCGGCACCATTTTATTTGTCGGCACGCCGCATTGTGAGGAAAGCCTCTACCGCGATCCGAGGCATGAGGATGCCTTCCTGCGGTTCTATCGCCGCCTTACGTTGCCCATCATGAATGCGGCCGGCGCCAGCGCATGGCCGGAACGCTTCCCGAAGGAAGCGATTGCTGCACTCCGCCAACGTGTTGGTGCGCTGCATTTTGAGCGGCAAATGATGCTGAAGGCGCTGCCGGCTGAAGCCGCGCGGCTCGATCCCGCGGCGCTCATTCGTTATGCGGGAGAACCGGAATATCGCGAAGCCGGCGGGCGGGCGGAACTAAGCCTGCTTGGGCGACGCCTCGTTTCCGGCGGCGGCTATTGGGACCCTGCCTATGGCCGGCCAGGCAGCGGCGATTCTTCCGTGCTGGCGGCCTGTTATGCGGATCAGGAAGGCAATCACTTCCTGCATCGGCTGCGTTATCTGACGCATGACCCAGATGCAGCGGAAGACCCCGCCACGCAGCAATGCCTGCAAGTCGCGCATATTGCACGGGATTTGCTGTTGCCTGTCATTCGCGTTGAAACCAATGGCATTGGGCGCTTTCTGCCCGCGCTGCTCAGGCGCGAATTGGCGAAGGCGGGCGCGGCTTGTGCCGTGGTGGAACAGAATAATCATCGCGCCAAGGCGGATCGCATCCTGGGCGCCTTAGAACCGGCGCTGGCCGCACGCCGGCTGCATGCGCATGAAACTGTGTTTCGCACCCGTTTCCTTGCCGAAATGGCGGAATGGGCGCCTGGGGTCAGCGGCGCACGTGATGACGCTTTGGATGCGCTGGCGGGTTGCTTGCTGGCAGAACCGGTGCGCCTGGCGCGTGCCGGCCCGCCACCGCAGGCTGCATATTGGCGTGGAAACTAAGTCGCAGTCGCCTTCAGGATTTCCAAGGCATGCCGCGCGCGGCCGGCATCGGTGATTTCAAACCGACCATCCGCGCGTTGCTGCGCCAAGGCCATGCCGGTCAGGCGCAGCAGGCAGGGGCCATCCTTCAGCCCTTCGGGCCGCCCATGCGGGCCCACCAGCGTCAGCCGATGCAGCGCCGAACGGCAGCAGGTTTCCAGATACGGCTCATTCCACATGGGCCCGGCTTTCCTTTCCGGCGTCTCGCCGCCCCTTTCTTCTGGGGTGGACGCGCCTGTTCTTCAAGCTTTCAGCACAAGGCCAAGCAGCATGTCCATGCAGATTGACCCCCAATGGTGGTTCACCGCCATAGAGGCGCCGGTGGTCGCCGCGCTCTTTTGGATGATCCACGGGCTCCGACGCGAATTGCACGCGCGTATTCAGCGCGGCGATGAACGCGATTCGGATGCGCTCACCCGCACGCGGGAAGATTTGGCGCAATTCAAGCTGGAAGTGGCACGCACCTATGTGCCGCTCTCGCTCATTCGCGATCTGGACCGAAGAATCTCAGATCATTTGGTGCGGATCGAGGAGAAATTGGAAGACGTCTCACGCACCGGCATTGCCGCGGTACAAGCCGTGCGCCGGATGGAGGAACGCGAATGACCAAGCTACCCCCGCCCCGTGCGATTGATATCGAAATCCTGGCCATGACGCTCTGGGCTGAAGCCGCCGACAAGCCCGTGCGCGCCATTGAAGCCCTGGCCGCCTTGGTGATGAACCGGCTGCGCCAAGGCCGAGACCCAAATGCGCGCCACATCGCCGCGATCTGCCGCGCGCCTTTCCTGTTTTCCTGCTGGAATAAGCGGGATCCACGCCACGCCGCGCTGCGCGCCATCCCGCCCGGCGATGCGGTTATCATGATCTGTCGGCGCATTGCGCAACGGGCCGCATCCGGCTTGCTGCCGGACCCGACTGGCGGTGCCACCCTTTGGCATGATGCAGCGCATCTGCCCGCCTGGGCGGTGGGGCAAGCGAGCATTACGGAAATCGGTGGCCTTTGTTTCTATCGTGCCGAGGACATCACCGCGCCGCCGCCACGCGCCGCGCAGCCGAATCTTGTGCTTGCGGAAGCGGTTTAGCGCTTAGCCTACCCGCACCACTTCACGCGGCGCGGCGTTCACTTCCGCGTCATCGCCAAGCCTATGCCAGGCGCCGCTGATAAGAATCTCACTCAGCCGGAAGCGCGCCTTATAGGCCATCTTGCGGCTTTCCGGCACCCAATAACCCAAATAGACATAAGGTAGGCCAAGCGATCGCGCGCGCCCGATCAGCCAGAGCACCGCAAAAGTACCAAGCGATCGCTTATCCTCATCCGTATCGAAAAAGGAATAAACCGCCGATAACCCATCGGCCAGCCAATCCGTGAGGCAGGCACCCAAAAGCCGGTCTTGCGCATCACGGAATTCAAGGATGCCGGTGCTGATCGGCGTATCCTCGATCATTGCGCGATAATCATAATAGCCCATGGCCGCCATATCGCCATCGGCGTGGCGATTTTTCTGATAGCGCTGGAAAAGGGTGAATTGTTCCGCCGTGGCGCGGGCTGGCATTTCGGAAACGGTCAAATCCGCATTGGCGCGCAGGATGCGGCGCTGCGTGCGGTCTGGCGCGAATTCCTCGCTCACCACACGGATCGGTACGCAAGCCTGGCAGCCGGGGCAGACCGGCGCATAGGCGATATTGTGGCTGCGGCGAAAACCAGCGCGCGAAAGGCGTTCATGCAAAGCTTCCGCTTCCGTGCCGGAAAGCTCGGTCACGATCTTCCTCTCCGTCCGGCCCGGCAAATAGGGGCAGGGCAGCGGCGCGGTCGTGTAGAAGAATTGCGGGCGGCGGGGTGGGCGATGAAGCATGCACGAGCATTTTCGCCTCAGAGCGCTTTAGAATCAACTACCTTTCATACGCTCCCTATGGCGCGGGGTTTAGGCGGATGCGCCCGGTCACTTCGCGCGGGGCAGCCAGCGGCAAAAGCGCGCCATCGCGCCAAAGCGGCAGCATATCGCCCCAATGCCGGCTGAAGGGGTGGCCGGATTGGCCGGTCGCTATCACGGCAAAGGCGCCATCGGGTGCGGCCAAATCCATCACGCCGCGAAAGCCCGCGCCATTCACCGCAGTAAAGCCCGAGCCCCGGAAGGCGGCGCGCGCCACGGTTTCGCCATCCCCGCCTGGCGCGGCGCGCAGGCCCAGCCAATGGCGCAGATAGGGGATGAAGCGCAGAATGGCGTGGTCGAATTGCGCGACATGGGCCGCGCCCCAGCGCCATTGGCGCGGATCGGCGCCATGCTGAGGCGCCAGTGCTGCCACGGCTTCAGCCAAGGCCGCCGCCAGCAAGGGCGCGCAGCCCCCTTCCCCGCACCAGCGGGTGGCCGCATCGCCCCCGTGCAGCAGGGGCCGCAGGAATTCGGGGGATGGCGTAAAGCCATCAGGCGGGATGGCCGCGCGCTTCAGCAGCGCCTGGCCAAAACCGCGCATGGTCGCGTGGAAGATCAGCGGTTCTGGCCGCGTCGCCGCCATTTCCCCATCCCAGGCTTGCAGCTGGGCAAGCGCAGCCCCCGCCGCGCCTTCCATGGGCGGCAGGGCGCGAAAGGCTGGCAGCGCTTCCGCCGCGAAAAGGCTGAAGCGATCCATCTGCAAGGCCGCGAAATCCGCCGGCGTGTGTTGAGGCTGCGCGGCCAAGCCGGCACCGATGCGCCGGAAGCGCCAATCCCCATGCCAGTCACGGCTGAGAAAGGCCGGGTGGTCCGCCGGCGCCACGCGGTTATTCGCGTTCACAATCACGTCGCTTGCTGGGTTTTCGACATGCGGCTTGGCGTCAAAAGGCAGAAACCCATCCCAACCTGCCGCGCCATCCCAGCCCGGGCGCGGCAGCGCGCCATCGCCACCACGGCGCTGCGGCACGCGCCCCACGATGAGCATGGCAATCCCGCCCGCACGATCCGCCAGCATCAGATTCTGCACTGGGCTCGTGATATCCTCCGCCGCCGCGCGGGCTTCCTTGATGTCGCGCGCGCCGTTCAAGCGCAACAAGCCGCGCGCTGAAGTTTCGCCCGCTGAAAGGCTTGCCATGGCGAGCGCCAGCACCGTGCCCGCCTTGCCCGCAAAACTTGGATCAAGATCGGAAAGCACCGGCCCATGGCGGGATTCGCGAAAGCGGAAAGCGACCGGCGCCGCACCGCGCACGGCAATCTGCGTTTCATGCCACATGAAATCACGCGCGCCATCGGGCGTTTCATAGCGCCCGTCATCGGTCAGTTTTTCGATGAAGATATCCTGCGTATCCGCATGCGTGGTGGTGAAGCCCCAGGCCAGGCTTTCATTCCGACCAATCACAATCCCCGGCACGCCAGGTGCGGTCGCACCCATCAGCATGCGCCCATCCGGCAAGCTAATCCGCGCCAGATACCAAAGAATGGGCGCGCTATGCAAAAGATGCGGATCGGAAGCGAGCAAGGGCGCACCGGACGCACTCCGCCCCGCTCCGACAGCCCAGGCGTTGGAGGCAATCTCCGGCAAAGGCGCATCTTCCGGAAAGCGCGGGAGGTGCTGGGCAAGTGCGGCCAATGCCGCGCCATTCAAACCCGGTCCATGCAGCGCACCGCTTTCCTTTGCTTCTGTCTGCATCAGCGGTTCATCGGGGCGGCCTGCTGTTGTATCTTCCGGCCATAAATCGCCAAGCTGTTCGGGCGAAAGCCGCTCTGCCAGTCGCGCGCGTTCCAATTCCATGCGCCAATTGCCGCCGAGCCAAAGCCCCATGATCTTGCCCCAAAGCAGGCTATCCACCGGCTGCCAAGGTTCCGGCGCACCGAGCGCGATGAATTCCGGCGCGGCAAAGCGCCCGCGTGATGCGATCCAGGCATTCACCCCACGCGCATAGGCATCCAGCATGGCACGTGTTTCTGCATCAAGCGCCGCCAAATCCGCCGCCGCGCGTTTTTCCAGCCGCAACAACCGCATGAAGCGATCAAGGCGCAGCGTCGCCGGCCCAGCCAGCGACGCATTTTGCCCGCGCGCGCCACGGCGCATCAGTTCCATCTGAAACATCCGGTCGCGCGCATGCAAAAAACCCAGCGCTGCCCAGGCATCTGCTTCTGTCGTCGCCTCAATATGCGGAATGCCGCGTGTATCGAGCGTAATGGAAACTGGCGCGGCAAGCCCTGCCAGCGACAGTTCAGAATTGCGCGCGGGCAGGCTCCACCACAGCGCGCCGGCAATGCCGCCCAGCAGCAGCAGGATCATCGCTGTCAGGAAAACGCCAAACCGCTTCGCCCAAAACCCAAAACCCCGGCGGCGTGGGTGGCGGCGTTTCATGCGGCGGGGGGGATATTGCCGGTGCGGATCATAAAGGCCGCGCGCGCCACCGCACCGCGCCAATCCGCATTGCCATCCGGGCAGCGCACCAGCCGGACGGAAGGATACCAGAGCGTATCTTCCCGCCCCTGTTGCCAGCGCCAATCGGAATTGCGCCCATGGGTCAGCATCAGCGCTGGCCGCCCGAGCGCGCCGGCCAGATGCAGCACAGCCGTGTCCACCGTCACCACCAAATCAAGTGCCATGATGGCCGCAGCGGTATCCAGGAACCAATCCGGGCTGTTATCCATCTCTGCGCCCAGGCGTTCCAGCGCGAAGGGCGCTTCGGTATCCTCACCCTGCCCCTTTTGCAGGGCGAAAAGCCGCGCGCCACCCAGCGCTGCGATGGGTGCGAAGACGGCAAGAGGCACGGACCGATTGCGATCCACCGGCGCCTTGGGGTTGCCCTGCCAGACAATGCCGATGCGATAGCCCTGATTGCCGATGCGCTGGCGCCAATGCGCCACACGTTCAGGTTCCGCCGCCAGATAGGGAATGCGCCCCTGATATTGCTGCGGGCGCAGCCCAAGCGCACGCGGCAGATTGAGCAAAGGCAGCCAGGATTTAACGCCCTGCACCCTGCCCGCCGCATCACCTGGGCGCGCATCAATCCCTTCCAGCACGGGGGCGAGCAATTTCATCACGCGCGGGTCAAGCACCGCATGCACGCGCACACCGCGCGCGCGCAGCAAGGGCAGGAAGCGCGCAAATTGGATGGTATCGCCAAGCCCCTGTTCGCCCATCACCAACAGTGATTCCGGCAAAGCCCCGCCACGCCACATCGGCATGGGTTCCGGTCCATTCGGACCGGGGCGGGTGACCTTGGTGAAGACCTCAGGCATCAGATCAAAGCGCACTTCGTAAGCATCCCAGGCTTCCTGCCAAAGCCCAGCGCCAAACAGCGCGCGCGCGAGTGCGGCCTTTACATGCAGGTTTTCCGGCTGAAGCTGCGATAAAACGCGCAAGGCTGTGGCGGCTTCCGCGCAGCGCCCGGCATCGCGCGCATCCTCAAGCAGATTGAGGATGGGCGAGATATCGGGGCCTTCCGCCATGGCCTAGTTTCTACCGCCGGCCTGACGCGAAGCGCACCGCTTCCTCCGCCGCGCGAAACAGGGCGCGCGCCTTCTGGCGCGTTTCTTCATATTCCGCCTTGGGGTCGCTATCGGCCACCACGCCAGCGCCGGCCTGCACATACATCACGCCATCTTTCACCAATGCGGTACGCAGCGCGATGCAGGTATCCATGCCGCCATCAGCGCCAAAATAGCCAACGCCACCCGCGTAAAGACCACGCCGCGAAGGTTCCAATTCCTCGATGATTTCCATCGCACGAATTTTTGGTGCGCCCGTCAGCGTGCCTGCCGGGAAGCCAGCGCAATAGGCATCCAAAGCATCCAGCCCCGCGCGCAAGCGCCCCTGCACTTCTGAGCCGATATGCATGACCTGCGAATACCGTTCCACCTGGAATTGCGCGGTGACCTTTACGGAGCCAATTTCCGAAACGCGCCCCACATCATTGCGCCCGAGATCGAGCAGCATCAGATGCTCAGCCCGTTCCTTCGGATCGGCCAGCAATTCCACTTCAAGCGCGCGATCTTCTTCCGGCGTGGCGCCGCGCCGGCGCGTGCCGGCGAGTGGGCGCACCGTGACAACGCCATCGCGCGCACGGACCAGGATTTCCGGGCTGGCGCCCACCGCAGCGAAACCGCCAAAGTCACAAAAGAACAGGAAGGGCGCTGGGTTGATCCGGCGTAGCGCGCGATACAGCGCAAACGGCGGCAGCGCGAAGGGTGCGGAAAAACGCTGCGCCGGCACAATCTGAAAGCAATCCCCCGCGCGGATATAATCCTTCGCGCGCTCCACCGCCGCGATATAGCCGGCTTCGGTGAAATTGCTGTCGGGCTGCGGCAAAGCGGGCAGATCGGCGGGCGGTGCGGGGCGCGGCACGGGGCGATCGAGCGCTGCTTCCGCCTCATCCAACCTGGCATTCGCCGCTTCCCAGGCGGTTTGCGGATCGGTCCCTGGCCAGACCGGTGCACAAAGCAGCAGCGTATCGCGCACATGGTCAAACACGGCCATCAATGTCGGGCGCGTCATCACCGCATCGGGAATGCCAAGCACATCGGGCTTGGTGGAGGGGAGCTTTTCGATCAGCCGCACCAGATCGTAACCCAGATAGCCGAAAAGCCCCGCTGCAATCGGCGGCAAATTCGCGGGCACCACCATGCGACATTCATTGATAATGGCGCGCAGGCTATCCAAGGCGGGTGCCGTTTCCGGCACGAAAGCATGCGGTGCAGATAGCGCATGGCGATTGAGTTCCGCCTTGCCATTGCGGCAACGCCAGATGAGGTCCGGCGCCATGCCAATCGCGGAATAGCGGCCACGCGCGGCACCACCTTCAATGCTTTCCAGCAAAAACGCATTGGCCTGCGCGCCGCCCGTCAGTTTCAGGAAGGCGCCGACAGGTGTCTCCAGATCAGCGACGCGTTCACGAACCAGGATTTGCCCCCGTCCCGCTTCCAGCGCCGCGCGAAACGCTGCGAAACCGCCTCCGTTCATCGGCCTGTCACCTGTTCCAGCACGCGTTCATTGATGCGCACATTGGCCCGCGCGCGCAATGCCGCCTGGAATTGCTGTTCCAGATCATCGCCCACGGCCTGTTCGATTTCAACGCGCACACGGCCCATGCCGAGCGGATCGCTCGCCGGATCAAGCCGCAGAATATCGGCGACCGAGGCCACGGCAAAACCACCGCGGATTTCCGCCATGGTGGCTTCGCCGCGCTTGGCTTCAAACAAGGGCGGCAGCAATTCCGCCGGCACCGGGCTGCCCTGCGCGGGATCACGCCCGAAAGGCGCAGTGCGCGTGCTGACCAGGCCCAATTCCTGCGCGGCTTCCACCAAAGTCTTGCCGCCACGCGGCGCCGCCAAAAGCCCCGCCGCACGCGTTTCCGTGAAGCGCCGGCGCGCATCGGCAATCACCGCACGGCGGAGGTCCTGTTCAACCTCGGCAAAGGGGCGCAGCTGCGATGGCGTGATGCCGCTAATCTCAATTGCGACAAAAGCATCGCCGAATTCCTGCAAGCGCGGCGCCGCGCCCTGATCCTGCGTGAAAATCGCGCGTAGCACGGCATTGCGCTGGTCAACCGCCACCGGCAGCGCCACTGCTTCATTGGCAGGGCTCCGCCCACCAGGATCGAGCGTCGCATTCACCAACACCAGCCCAAAACGCGGCGCAGCTTCGGCGAGCGTCATGCCCCCCGCCAGCGCATCTTCCACCTTATTGCCACGCTCATAAGCCAGATCCAGCGCGCGGTCCTTCGCGATATCGCGCCGCAATTGATCGCGCAGTTGGTCCAGCGTGAAAATCTGCGCGGCTTCCACCGCTTCAATGCCAATCACATGCCAGCCAAAGGGGCTTTGCACCGGGTCTGTCACGCTTTGCGGGAGTGCTGCGAAAGCAGCATCCGCCAGGGCAGGAATGGGCAGGCTTGCCTTGTCACCCATCGGCAGCGCCATGGCCTGACCGCCCGCGGCAGTCGCGGCGGCTTCCACGGTTTCCCAATCAGCGCCCGATTGCCAAAGCTGCGAGATTTCCCGTGCACGGGCTTCTTCGGCCAGCACCACCTGGCGAATCTGGCGGCGCTCTGGCCTGTCATACTGACCGTGGCGGGCATCAAAAGCTTGCTTGATGTCATCTTCCGAAACGGCGATCTCATTCGCCAGCGTTTCCGCCGACAGCACCGCGATGCTGATCTGGCGAAACTCCGGCGTGGAAAAACGCTGCGGGTTGTTTTCCAGAAAGCGCTGCAATTGCGCTTCCGTCGGTGCTTCCGGTTCCGGCGCGGCTGAGAAGGGCAGCAGCACCACATCCGCGATGCGCCGTTCCGTCTGCCAAACCAATAGCGGCGCGGTCATGGCATCCGGCGCGGCGGCACCCGCACGCACCGCACCCAGCAATTGCTGGCGCAGCAAATCGCCCCGGATCAGCGACAGGAATTGCGGTTCGGTCAATTCATTGCTGCGCAACACCTGCGCCAAAATCTCTCGCGAAAACCGCCCATCCGGAGTACGCAGACCAGGGATGGCGAAGACCGTATCGCGCACCATTTCTTCCGGCGCCACCACGCCCATGCGCTGCGCTTCAGCCAGCATGGCGCGTTCGCCGATCAGGTTTTCCAGGGCACCCACGGCCACGGCGCGGCGGATGGCTTCATTCGGTTCAAAGCGATTGCCCATCTGGCGCGCGATTCGCGACATTTCCCGCCGCGCGGCCATCTGCGCTTCCTCGGCTTCGATGGACATGCCGCCCACTTGCGCCACCGCGGTATCGCGGCCGATCTTGCGCACAACATCCTCAATCCCCCAGACAGCGAAGGAAAGGACGAGCAGGACGAAAAGCGCCTTGGCGACCCAGGTAGAGGCCAGGCGACGCATGAAGGTGATCATGGGAAAGGTGATTACCGCCACGCGGCGCCGCGCGAAAGTCCCGATGCTTGCCAAGCCCCCAAGCGGCGGCTAGCCACGCTGGGCAAAGCAACGCCCCAAGCCCAGGAGGAACCCCAGCATGACCCCCGGTGTGCGCCCGCTAATCGCCGGCAATTGGAAAATGCATGGGCTGGCCGCCGAGGCCCAAGCTTTGGCCCGGGCCGTTGCCGCCGGCGCCGCTGGGCTGAAGGCGGAAGTGCTGATCTGCCCCCCCGCCACGCTGATCGCCCCCCTGACCCAGGCTTGCGCCGGGGTGGTCGCTTTGGGTGGGCAGGATTGCCATGAGGCCGCCAAGGGCGCCCATACCGGGGATATCTCAGCCGCCATGCTGAAAGATGCCGGCGCCACCTACGTTATTCTGGGCCATTCCGAACGCCGCATGGCGTATCGGGAGACCAGCCACCGCGTCCGCGCCAAGGCCGAAGCCGCAATGGCCGCCGGCCTGATCCCGGTGGTTTGCGTGGGCGAGCCCGAGGATGACCGGCTTTTGGGCCGGGCCGAGGAAGTGGTGGCCGAACAAATGGCGGAAAGCCTGCCGGATGGCTTTGGCGCCGCCGGCGGCGTGGTGGCTTATGAACCCGTCTGGGCGATTGGCACTGGCCGCACGCCGACGGAGGCCGATATCAGCGCCATGCATGCCATGATGCGGGCCAAGCTGACCCAGGCCTTCCCTGGACAGGGCGCGGGCCTGCGCTTGCTTTATGGCGGTTCGGTCAAGCCCGGCAATGCCGTGGCCATCCTGGCGCTGCCCCATGTGGATGGGGCGCTGGTGGGCGGTGCCAGCCTGGTGGCCGAGGATTTCCTGGCTATCGCGCGGGCGGGGGGCTAGGCCCCACTTCCCGCCTTGTCGCGGCGCCCCGCGGCGCCTAACTTCCGTTTTTCAAAATCCAGGAGGATGCCAACATGTTCAAGGGTTCCATGGTCGCGCTGATCACGCCCATGCGCGCGGATGGGTCCGTGGACGAAAAAGCCTTCGTG
>CAMCHA010000027.1 GCA_945874515.1 Asaia bogorensis | reverse complement strand
CTTTTATACCAGGTGGGCGGGCGGCCCAAGACGCTACGCGGATAACAGGAACAAAGCGTGCAGACGACCAGATTATGCACATCTTGCGTATTGAATAGCGCCGTCAGCACTGTCTCCCCACGCGAAAGGCCCAATTCTTCCACCGCCGCGCCGGCATCGGTAGCAAGCCGCGCGGCAAAGCCGGGATCGGTCCAGGCGCGCACGACAACCCGCGCGCCGAGATGCTCACCCCGGCTATCCATCGCCTCAATCTGGGCGCGGATTTCAGCCGCGGTCAGAATGCCGCGTGCGATCAGCAGATTGCGCACCGCCCGCCCGCGCAATTCCAGGGGGGATAGCACGGCAACCCCAGCATCATCATCTTCCTGATAGGGATGGTCATCATGATCATGTTCGTGGTCGTGATCATGATGGTGGTGGTGATGCCCGCCGGGCGCGTCTTCCACCTTGTCTTCGCCAGCGGCGCGCAGCCGCGCTTCCTCGGTGAGCAAATCCGCTTCCTGCAACACGCCCTTTTCCTTGAGCAAGCTGGAAAAGCCGTGAATCCAGCGCTCATAATAGGGCAGCTTCCAATAGGTTTCCGCATCCAGCGCTTCCTGCACGCGCCGGCTTTCATCGGTGGTGAAGATATTGCGCTTCTTGTCGGCCAGCAGCAGGCGGATCGCGTCAGCCTCCTTCTCCCAATGCGCGGGTTCATGCGCGCTTTGGTCTATCGGCGCGGCGAAGCGGCCGGCGACATCATGGGTCGGAAGGTTGTCGGGTTTTTTAGTCATGCGGGGTGCTCCATACGGCGCATCTTGCCAGGGGCAGCAATTCAGGCAACATGCTTTGGGGAGCATCAAAGCAACGTCTGAGACATTAGGAAAGAAAATAAATAGTCTCGACGAAACGATACTCCCAAAACATGAGTGTTTGCGTGGCCCTACACCACCACTAGCGCTAAGATTAAGTGTTCTCGGCCGGGTAGTGTAAGATAATTGTTTTTAACGGTGTTTGAAAATCGGTTTGCAGGGTGACCGCGCAATTTGGCGCCGAATCGGAGAGGCAAGGATAGTGTCGAAGCCCCAAATCCAGGTTCGCCAAGCTATCGAAAGCGACGGCCAAGGAGGTGTCTGTATTATACGGCGCTCTATACTGGAACTGTGTTTCGAAGATCACGGGAATGACGAACTCGCTATTCAAGAGTGGATTACCAACAAGACTGTCGAATCATGGAAGGCATGGCTTCATTCATGTCGGTCGAAGCTACTGGTTGGGGTGATTGACGGCGTTCTGGCTGGCGTTGGGATGATCAGCCGTAAAGGAGAGCTGTTCCTCCTTTACGCTGATCCAAAATATCGCTTTTCTGGGGTTAGCAAATCCATTCTTTTCTCTCTGGAGGATACGGCCAAAAATTGGGGATGTGCGTCTATTTTTTTTGAGAGTACCAGGACAGCGTATCGGTTCTATAGAGAACATGGCTACGAGCCGGATCAAAATCGCGGGCAGTTACATCTCTGGAAGGCGTTGCGATAGGCGCTTTACCAGAGCTTCGGTTAAACCGGGAAGGAGGCTACACCTCATGACATTCATCACACGCCGCACCACCATCACCGCCGCTGCCGGGCTGCTCGCTGCCCCCGCGCTGCGTGCCCAGACTGCCTGGCCGAACAAGGATTTGCGCCTGGTTTGCCCCTTCCCGCCAGGGGGCACCACGGATGTGGTCGCGCGGCTGGTGGCCGCCGCCATGCGCGAAAGGTTCGGGCGCAATGTGGTGGTCGAAAACCAGCCCGGCGCCGGCAGCACGCTCGCCGCCGGGCGCTTTGCGCGCGAAGCGGATGATCATGCGCTGTTCCTGAGCCAAATCGCCTCCCACGCCATTGGCCCGGCGCTGTTCCGCAACCTTGCCTATGATCCGGAAGCGGATTTCCGCGCCGTGACGCTGGTGGTGACCGTGCCCAATGTCTGGGTCGCCAATCCGCGCCGCGTGCCGGGGGCCGACCTGCGCGCCTTTTTGCGCGATGCCAAAGCGAAGCCTGGGGAGCGCAATTTCGCTTCCGCCGGCAATGGCACCTCCACCCATTTGACCGGGGAGTTGATAAATCAGCTTGCCGGGGTGCGCGTACAGCATGTGCCCTATCGCGGCGCCGGCCCCGCCATGACCGCGGTGATCGGCGGAGAGGTGGATAGCCTGATAGACAATCTGCCCACCGCCTTGCCGCAAATCCAGAACGGCAATGTTGTGGCCCTGGCCGTGACGTCCCGCGAACGCCTGCCCGATCTGCCAAATGTGCCGGCGGTGTCGGAATTGGGCGCTGAGTTCAACCTGGTGGGGTTTGAGGCTGAGGCTTGGTTCGGCCTGCACGCGCATAAATCGGCGTCAGATGCGGTTGTGGCGCGCATGGCGGAAGTAGCGCAGGCCGCGCTGAATGACCCCGCGGTCCGCCAGCAATTGGCCGCCCGAGGCACCACCCCGCGCGGCGGCCCGCCCGCTGACTACGCCGCCCTGGTCGCAAGCGAGCGCAAGCGTTGGTTTGATGTTGTGCGGCAGGGGAATGTGCAGGCGGATTGAAGCCTGAAATCTAGCGCGCATCCTCGGGGAACAAGCCTGGCATCCAACGTGACGCCAGGCGCGCCGGGAAGGCCAAGCGCAGCGCTGCCCGGTCGTTGTCTGCGGAAAGGACCCCCGCCTTGAGCAAAGCGGATGTTATGCGCCTTGCGTGACGATCGGTCGCACCGACAATCATGGGGGCATCAGCGCGGGGAAGTTCGCCTCGATACAAGACGGCCTCTAGAATGCTGCCCGCCTTGGCAGGTAGCGTACCTGTCCTGATCTCCTCCTCCGCCCAGAGCAGAATGCGTGCGCGTAACCTGTTTGGCTCCACCAATTGGCGCATGAAACGCACCTGATCGAGGCAGGTTTCCAGAAAGAAACGGGTGAATGCGGCAAGTTCCTCCTCGCTCAGCGCCCCGCGCCCGTCCAGGTCATTGCGTCGGCCTAGATCGCAGGCTGCGAGGCACGCCTTGTAGCGCGTCTCGGCGCGCGCAAACCCGCGCGCCACCGACCATACCGCCCCCGTGTCGAGCGCCTCCAATAACATGGCATGGGTCATCAACCGCGCTACGCGGCCATTGCCGTCCAGAAAGGGATGAATCCAGAGCAACCGGTGATGCGCCGATGCGGCAGACAGGATGGCATCCACCTTGCCCGGTTTGGCGTAGGCATTTTCGAAGCGCGCTAGAAACCGTGGGATGGCACCGGGGCTGATGGCCACATGCGCGCCCACGCGGACATCCCTTTGGCGAAACGCTCCGGGCGTCAGAGGATGCTTCTCGCCCGTGGCGGGATCAGAGACCCAGAGCATATCCGTGGGCAACAATTCGCAGAATCTGCGATGGATTTCCTTCAAGTTTTCCGCTGTGGTTGCGCGCCCGGTCAAGCCGCCTTCGTCAATCCATCTCTGGACAGTGATATGGGCTTTCGCTTCAAGCTGCAGGTCCCGCTTCCGCGCATCCGTACTGAAATCATTCTTAAGCGCGCGTTCAATATCGGTCGGATGGGTGTCATGCCCTTCAATGAGGTTGCTGTAGTAGCAGTTCATGGCGCGCACGAGTTCGGCCAGGGCTGCAAGCACGCCTTGTGGCAGACTACTCTTGAAGGCCGAGGATTCTGACGCCAATTCTACCGCTAAGTCAGCGAGCTCGGATCGGTGCCGAGAAGTATCAGAAACCACCATGGGCTCCATCATGCTGATGGCTTCTTCCCGATCAGAGGGTGCTTTCTCGTCCGCTTTTCTGTCCGGATGGGTCTTCATGATGAAGTCCAGTCTAGCACGCATAATTTTTGTGGCGATACCAAAATATCTGGGATCCTTTGTCCGCTTGGCGGTCCGCATGAAATAGAGGGGTTTGACCGAAAGCCCCGTCCGCCCGATGCTGCGCCCCTGGAGGAAACAGACACATGAGCAAATACCCCTTTACCGCCGCCGATCTTGAAGCGCTGCGCGCCTGGGATACGCCCACCATCTGTAATGCGCTGGAAGTGGTCGCACCCCATCGGCGCAATTACGGCTTCACCGTGCGCCCCATGGTCGCCGTGGATCGCAAGCTGCCGCCAATTTGCGGCCTGGCGCGCACCGGCACGCAGCGCGCGGCTTTCCCCTCGGGCCGCAGCAAGGAAGCCGATAAGGCCATGCGGATCGGCTGGTATGAATATGTCGCCGATGCCTCCCTGCCGACGATTGTCTGCTTGCAGGATTTGGATGACACCCCCGGCGTTGGTGCCTTTTGGGGTGAGGTGAATAGCGCCGTGCATAAGGGCCTGGGCGCGCTTGGCGTGGTGACCAATGGTTCGGTGCGCGACCTTGAGATGTTCGCGCCCGGCTTTCAGGGCATTGCCGGCGTGGTCAATCCTTCCCATTCCTATGTGCATATCGTCGCGCTGAAGTGTGAAGTCACCATCCACGGCATGCAGGTGTCACATGATGATGTGATCCATGCTGACCATCACGGCGCGGTGGTGATCCCGCATGATGTGGTGACCAAAATCCCCGCCGCCATTGATCTTGGCGCGCGCAAGGAAGCGGTGATCCTGGATATGGCCCGCGCCCCTGGCTTCAATATCGCGAAGCTGCGCGAAGCCTTGGCGAAATCCGAAGACATCCATTGATTGGGACGGGGGCGGGCAACCGCCCCCATCTTCACCGCGCATGACCGAACGCCCGATCCTGACCGAGGTGAAACCCCAATGGGTGGATCACTACGGCCATATGAATCTGGCCTATTACCTTGTTGTCTTCGATATGGCCTGCGATGTGCAGTGGCTCGACCTTGGCTTCGGTCCCGCATATCGCGCGCGCGGCATGGGCACTTTCGCGGCTGAATCCTGGCAGGCCTATATCCGCGAAGTGCGCGAAGGCGCGCCGCTCGCCTGCGAAAGCCTGGTGCTGGATTTTGACGATAAGCGCCTGCTTTGCCGGCATTTGATGTTCCATGCGAAAGAAGGTTGGCAGGTCGCAGAGAATGAGGTGCTTTACCTCAGCATTGACCTGACCAAGCGGCGCGTCGCGCCCTGGCCGCAAGATATTCTGGCGCGGCTTGCCGCCCGCCGTTCCGGTGAAAGCGCCAAGCGGCTTTCACTCAAACCCCAAACCCGTTGAATTTGCAGGAAAGGAAGCGAGCCATGGCACGCATCGGCTTTGTTGGTCTTGGGAATATGGGCGCGCATATGGTGCGCAACCTGCTGAAGGCTGGGCATGAGGTCACGGTTTTTGACCTGGTGCCCGCAGCTATTGCGTCCGTCACTCCGAATGGCGCCAAGGCGGCGGCCAATGCGGCGGAAGCGGCGCGCGGGGCGGAATATGTCATTACCATGCTGCCGGCGGGCCAGCATGTGCGCGATGCCTGGCTTGGCGCGGGCGCCATGGCGGCAGCAACTGCGCCTGATGCGCTGCTGATTGACTGTTCAACCATTGATGTCGCCACCGCGCGCGATGTCGCCGAAAAATCGGGCCGCGCCTTTGTGGATGCGCCGGTCTCTGGCGGGACAATGGGGGCCGAGGCCGGCACGCTCACCTTCATGGTGGGCGGCACGCCAGAGCATTTCGCGCGCGCCGAGCCCATCCTGAAGCAGATGGGGCGCAACATCATCCATTGCGGCGCCGCCGGCGCGGGGCAGGGTGTCAAGCTTTGCAATAACATGATGCTGGCGGCGAGCATGATTGTCACCTCGGAAGCCTTTGTTCTTGCAGAAAAATTGGGGCTTTCGCATCAGGCGCTGTTTGATGTCTGCTCCAAATCCACCAGCAACTCCTGGGCGCTTTCCAGCTATTGCCCGGTGCCGGGGCCGGTGCCGGCCAGCCCCGCCAATCGGGATTACAAGCCGGGCTTCGCTGCGGCGCTGATGGCAAAGGATTTGGGCCTGGCGCAGGAAGCGGTGGAGCAAACCGGCACGGCTTCCCCCATCGGCGCGCATGCGCTGGCGCTGTTCCGGCAATATCTGGAACGCGGCGGTGGGGATAAGGACTTCTCCGGCATCATCAATATGATCCGCGAAGGGGGCGTGAAGTGATCACCTCCTTCGTCTCACCCCGCCTATTGATGATGGGCGGAGGGTCTATCGGCCAGGCGGCGGCGGTGCTGGCGCAATTGGGCCTGTCGCGCCCGCTGGTGGTGACCGATCCCTGGATGGTGTCTTCCGGCACGGTCGAAAAGCTGCTCGCACCCTTGAAGGCGGGCGGCATCGCCTACGGCATTTTCAGCGATACCGTGCCGGACCCGACCGATACCGTGATCGCCACCGGTGTCACTGCCATGCAGGCCGGCGATTATGATTGCCTGATTGGCTTTGGCGGCGGCAGCCCCATGGATACCGCCAAGGCCATGACCATCCTGGCCGCAGCCCCAGCGGGTGCCAAGATGCGCGACTTCAAGGTGCCGGCGCAGGCGAATAGGGCCGCGCTGCCGGTGATTTGCATCCCAACCACCGCCGGCACGGGCAGTGAAGCCACGCGCTTCACGGTCATCACCGATACCGAAACCGATGAGAAGATGCTGATCGCGGGGCTGGGTGCGCTGCCCTTGGCCGCGATTGTGGATTACGAACTGACCTTCAGCGTCCCGCCGCGCACCACTGCCGATACCGGCATTGATAGCCTGACCCATGCGCTGGAAGCCCTGGTGTCCCGCCGTGCCAATCCGGAATCGGATGAGTATGCTTTGCGCGCCATGCGCCTGATCGGGCCCAATCTGCGCGCGGTCTATCACGATCCGAAGAATGCAGCGGCGCGGGAAGCGATGATGAAGGGCGCGACCCTCGCGGGGCTTGCCTTCAGCAATAGCTCGGTCGCGCTGGTGCATGGCATGTCCCGCCCGATCGGGGCGCATTTTCACGTGCCGCATGGGCTTTCCAACGCCATGCTGCTGCCGGCGGTCACGGCCTATTCGCTCAATGCTGCTTTGCCGCGCTACGCCGAGGCTGCGCGCGCCATTGGCGTGGCTGGCCGGGATGAGGGTGACCAAAGCGCCGGTGCGAAGTTGCTTGAGGAGCTTTCCGCGCTCAACCGCGAATTGGCGGTGCCCACACCTGCGGCTTACGGCATTGATGCGGCGAAATGGAGCGGGCTGCTGCCCACCATGGCGGCGCAGGCCTTGGGTTCTGGCAGCCCGGCCAATAACCCGGCGGTGCCGGATGCTGAGGCGATCATGGCGCTTTACCGCCGCGCCTGGCAGGGCTGAGGCGCGTCTGGCCGCCGCGGTTCTGCTGCGGCGGTTCCGGTTGGCCGAGCAGGAAGCCTTGCGCGAAATCCACGCCTAGGCCCCGCGTGGTGCGGCGGAGCAAAGGGTTTGAAACGCCCTCCGCAATCACGTAGCGGCCCTTAACGTGGGAATCGCTTAGGATGCGCCGCAGGAAATGCCGCGCGCGCATCTGGCGCGGCAGCGCCTCAACCAGGCTGCGGTCGAGCTTGATGCCAGCAAAGGGCAGGCCTGCAAGCCGCCAGCGCTGATCGCCCAGCGTCACATCATCAAGTAGCACCGGAATGCCAAGGCGCTGTAAGCGCAACATCACTTGGCGCAGGCGCGATGGGTCGCGGATTGCCTCGGTTTCCGTGAGCTCCAGCAACAGCGGGCCTCGCCTTTTGCCATGCTGGCGCAGTGTCGCAGCAAGCCGTGCGGGCATTTCCGGCAGCATGAGGACACTGAGCGGTATATTCACCGCAAGCCCGCCCTTGGGTGAGGGCGTTCTTTGCCAGTCATGCGCGACGCGTTCCAGCACCGCATGGGTCAGATCAAGCGCCAAGCCAAGCTTTTCCGCCAAGGGCACAAAGGCACCTGCTTGCAATAGCGCTTCCTGCCGAGGCCAGCGCACCAGACCTTCTAAAGCGGCGGTATGACCATTGCGCAAGCGGATGATGGGCTGGTAGCGGAGCAGCAGGAGGCGCCCGGAAAGGGCAGCGCGCAATTCCTGTTCCTGATCCGGCAGGTTTTTCGCGCGCGGCTGAGGGGCAAGCTTGCTACCTCGCCCCTCGCCTCCAAGCCCGCTTTTCCCGCGCTGCGCCACGCGCCTATTTCTCCTGCCGTCGGCAATCCTGTAATCGGTAGCTTAACAGCATTTCGGCCAGAGGAAACCTGCCCTGCCCGGCCCGGGCAGGTTCTAGCTTGCCGCAGCGCCCTCAACTCTCCCCGGTGGGGCGGCGTCCGGCATGCGCAGCCGATTGCGCCCGGTGAACAATACAATCGGTGCCGCAATAAACACTGAAGACGCGGCGGAAATCAAAATGCCGACAACCATCACCCAGGCAAAGCCTGAAAGCGTATCGCCACCGAAAAGGGCGAGGGGCAGCGCAGACAGCAGCAAGGTCATGGAAGTGCCGAGTGAGCGGTTCATCGTCTCATTGATGGAAAGATCAACCAATTGCTCAAGCGGCATGGCTTTGAACTTGCGCAAATTCTCCCGCATGCGGTCAAAAACCACCACCTTGTCATTCGCCGAAAAGCCAATGACGGTCAGGATCGCGGCGACGGTGGTCAGATTAAACTCAATGCCGAACAGCACCATGAAGCCGATGGTTTTTGTCGCATCCAGGATCAGCGTGGTGATGGCGGCGATGCCGAACTGCCATTCAAACCTGATCCAGATATATAGCAGCATGGCGAGGAAGCTCAGGCCCAACGCCATTAGCCCGCCCAGGAACAGCTCATTCGAAATGCGATTGCCAACCGCTTCCACGCGCAGGATGCGCGTACCGGGCGCGGCTTTTTCAAAAGCCTCGCGCACGGCGGTGACGGCCCTTTGCACGCCGCCTTCATCGCCTTGCGCGGGTAGGCGCAGCGCGAAGGTCGCAGGATCGCCAAATTGCAACAGCGTTGCATCGCCAAGCCCAAGCCCGCTAACCGCGCCACGCAACACGCTGATATCGCCCGGGCCGGGGGTACGGATTTCCATCTCCACACCGCCCTTGAAATCAATCCCTTTCTCCAGCCCTGGGTGGAAGGCAATGGCTACCGAAAGCGTTGAAAGCACCGCCGAGATGATGAGCCCCGTCTTGGCACCCCGCATGAAGGGAATGCGCGTGCCATCCGGGAAAATACGAAAAAGCGGGCGGCGCAGGCGTTCCCACAACGAAAGCCCAGGGCGTTGGAATACCGGCAATTCCTTGGGCCGCGTCCGGCGATACCACCAGGAAGCGAAAAGCCGCGTCAGGACGGTAGCCGTCCACATCTGCACAATGGTACCGATGGCAACCGTGACGGCAAAACCCTTCACCGGGCCCGATCCAAAGCCATACAAACAGGCCATGGCAATAAGGTTCGTGACGTTTGAATCGAGAATGGTGCCGGACGCCTTGGTGTAGCCCGCCTCCAACGCATTTATCGGCGTTCGCCCGTTCTTCACTTCCTCACGGATGCGTTCATTGATGAGGATATTCGCATCAAGCGCGGTGCCAAGCGTCAGCACAATCCCGGCGATGCCGGGCAGCGTCAGCGTTGCCTCCAACACCGAAAGCCCCGCCATCAGCAGAATGATGTTGAAGGCCAGCGCGATATTCGCAAACCAGCCCAAGACCCCATAGGCAAAGCCCATATAAAGGAACACGAAAAGCGTGCCGACCGCGAGCGAGATCATGCCCGCGCGCACGGCATCCGCGCCCAATTCCGGGCCCACCGTGCGTTCTTCCACAATCGTGAGCGGTGCCGGCAGGGCGCCGGCGCGCAGCAAGACGGAAAGGTCATTCGCTGTGCGCACGGTAAAGGAACCGCTGATCTGCCCCTGGCCGCCGGTAATGGGTTCCCGGATCACGGGCGCGCTGATGACCTTTTCATCCAGCACAATGGCGAAGGGGCGGCCCACATTGGCGCGGGTGATTTCGGCAAAGCGCCTGGTGCCGGTGCCATCAAAGGTGAAATTCACCACCCATTCGCCGGTCCGCGAATCCTGCCCGGCGCGGGCATTAGTGAGGTTCTTGCCATCCACCGCGACATTGCGGCGCACGGCCACACGTTCTCCGGCGCGTTCGCTGGGCAGGAACATGACACCTGGCGGCGGGCTGCCGGCCAGATTGGCGCCTTCATCCACCAAATGGAACGTCATGCGCGCGGTGCGGCCCAGCAAATCTTTGATGCGATTGGGGTCTTCCACGCCTGGCAGGGTCACCAGAATGCGCGACTGCCCCTGGCGCGCGATCAGTGCCTCGGCGACGCCGGTTTCATCCACACGGCGGCGGATGATTTCAATGGATTGTTCAACGGCCGCGGTGGCTTTGGCGCGGAGCCCCGCTTCGCTGAGTGTGGCTGTGACAGTGCCATCAGGGGCGGTCGTGACCTCAATATCCGGCAAACTCTGGCCGGTGGGCAGAGTCACGGGTTCGGCCAATTCTCGCAAAGCCGCAGCCGCGGCGCTGACCTGCGCCGGGTCCAGCACACGGAAACCCATGCGACGGTTTGGCCCATCCGCGGCCAAATTCACATAGCGGATATTGGCGGTGCGGAGCTTGCCGCGCACGCCATCCACCGCGGATTCAAGCCTTTCCCGCACAACGGTGTTCAAATCCACTTCCAAAAGCAGATAGGACCCGCCGCGTAAATCCAGCCCCAGGCTGATCTGGCGTGGCTCCATCCAGGATGGAAAGGCCGAACGCGGCATGAGGTTCGGCAGGCACAGAAGCACTCCGAGCAGACAAACGCCCAGAATGACAGCCTGTTTCCAGCGCGCGAAATGAAGCATGGACGGGTGGAATCCCCTGGTTGAGCGGGCGGACAATGGCGACGCACCTCAGGGGATGCAAGCCCGCCCCGGTTAGGTGTAGATTCTAAGCATGAATGTGAACCCCGCCCCGCTTCGCCTTGGCATTTTGGGTGTTGGCCATTTTGGCCGATTCCATGCGCTCAAGGCCGCCGCCAACCCAGCAATTCACCTGATTGGCCTGCATGATGCTTCGCCCGGTAGGGCGGCGCAGATAGCCGGGGAGGTCGGCGCCCCGGCGCTTTCGCCGGACGCCGTGATCGCAACGGCCGATGCGGTGATTATCGCCGCGCCTACGCGCTTTCACTATGCTTTGGCCGAACAGGCGCTGGCGGCGGGGCGGCATGTCTTCGTCGAAAAGCCCATCGCGGCGAGCTTGGATCAGGCGGATAAGCTGATTGCGCTCGCGGCCCAGCAGGGCCGGGTGCTGCAAGTGGGCCATATTGAACGCTTCTCGGCCGCCTTTCGGACCGTGATGGCGACCCCTTCCGGCGGGCGGGCACTGTCTTTTGAAGCGGTGCGGGCCGCGCCCTTCCGCCCGCGCAGCCTGGATGTCTCCGTGGTGCTGGACCTGATGATCCATGATCTGGACTTGGTCATGGAATTGGCGGGCGGCGAGCCGGAGGCGGTGGATGCAGTGGGGGCGGCCATAGCATCCGACCATCCCGATTTCGCCGTGGCGCGGCTGCGCTTTTCCGGCGGGCGGGCGGCTTCCATCACGGCTTCCCGAGTCTCGCTCGCCATGGAAAGGCGGCTCCGCGTATTGGGGACCGAGGGTGAGATGGCGGTGGATTTCTTGGCGCGCTCGCTGGCCGTGCTGCGGCGCGGTGGGGCGGAGCCGGTCGAGACCATGCCTGGCCATGGCGTGGATCGCGCCACCTGGACGGATCATGACAGTCTGGAAGCCGAACAGGGGGCTTTTGTCGCTGCCTGTCAGGGGCGCGGCCCGGTGGTGGTGGATGGCGCTGCCGGGCGGCGTGCTTTGAAATGGGCACTCGCCACCGAGGACGCTATTCGGGCGCAAGTCTGACCCCCCTCTTGCCGACACGCGATTCCGGGCGGAGCATCGCGCCTGCTTGAAGTGGGGAAACGCGATGAAGCAAAGAATAGCGATTTTCGGTGCGGGTGCGGTTGGCGGATACGCCGGCGCGCATATGGTCCAGGCGGGGGAGGATGTGACCTTCATTGATCCCTGGCCCGAACATGTGGAGGCGATACGCAAGACGGGCCTCAAGATCACCCATTTGCGCGATGTGCCGGAATTCAC
>CAMCHA010000026.1 GCA_945874515.1 Asaia bogorensis | reverse complement strand
GGTGAATGGGCTTGCCGTGCTGATGTGGCTCGCTGCAACCCTGAGCGTTTTGCGCATTGCGCTTTGAGTTTTGGTTGAGGATTAATGCGGGTCCGGGGCGTATTCCCCGCCGCTTGGCAGGATGAGATGAAGCAATGAATGCGATCAGCAAGCCTTCCAATGGCGCCTATCGGATTGTGGACCATACCTATGATGTGGTGGTGGTGGGCGCCGGCGGCGCCGGGCTGCGCGCCACTTTCGGCATGGGGGCGGCAGGGCTGAAGACCGCCTGTATCACTAAGGTCTTTCCGACACGCAGCCACACGGTTGCTGCCCAAGGCGGCATTGGTGCCGCGCTTGGCAATATGGGCGAAGATGATTGGCGCTGGCACATGTATGACACCGTTAAGGGGTCTGACTGGCTGGGCGACCAAGACGCCATCGAATATATGTGCCGCGAAGCCATCCCCGCGGTGATTGAACTTGAACATTACGGCGTGCCCTTCAGCCGCACCGAAGATGGCCGCATCTATCAGCGCCCCTTTGGCGGCCATATGCAGGATTACGGCAAGACCCCGGCGATGCGCGCCTGCGCGGCGGCTGACCGAACGGGGCACGCCATTCTGCATACGCTCTATCAGCAATCCTTGAAGCATGGCTGCGAGTTCTTTGTTGAATATATCGCGCTTGACCTGATCATGGATGATGAGGGCGTGTGCCGCGGTGTGACCGCCTGGTGCCTGGAAGATGGCTCCATCCATCGCTTCCGCGCGCAAAGCGTGGTGCTGGCGACCGGTGGCTATGGCCGCGCCTATTTCTCCTGCACCTCGGCCCATACCTGCACCGGCGATGGTGGCGGGATGGTGCTGCGCGCGGGGCTGCCCTTGCAGGATCAGGAATTCGTGCAATTCCACCCGACGGGGATTTACGGCGCGGGCTGCCTGATTACGGAAGGTGCCCGCGGTGAAGGCGGCTATCTGACCAATTCGGAAGGCGAGCGTTTCATGGAACGCTATGCGCCGACGGCCAAGGATTTGGCGAGCCGCGACGTGGTTTCGCGCGCCATGTCCATGGAAATCCGCGAAGGCCGTGGTGTGGGGCCAGAGCGTGATCACATCCATCTGCATCTGGAACATCTGGGCGCGGCCATTCTGCATGAACGCCTGCCGGGTATTTCGGAAACCGCGAAGATTTTCTCGGGCGTGGATGTGACGAAGGAACCGATCCCCATCCTGCCAACCGTGCATTACAATATGGGCGGCATTCCCACGAATATTCACACCGAAGTGCTGAACCCAACTGCGAAGAACCAGGACCGCGTGGTGCAGGGCCTGATGGCGGTGGGTGAAGCCGCTTGCGTTTCCGTCCATGGTGCGAACCGCCTTGGCACGAATTCGCTGCTTGACCTGGTGGTGTTTGGCCGCGCGGCAGCGCATCGTGCGGCGGAAACCATCAAGCCGGGTGCTTCCCAGCCACCGCTGCCGTCCAAGGCGGGTGAGTCCAGCCTGGATCGCTTTGATCGCGTGCGCCACGCCAAGGGCGGCACCAATGTCGCCGAACTGCGCCTGGCCATGCAGCGCACCATGCAGACCCATGCGGCGGTGTTCCGCACTTCCGAATTGCTGAAGGAAGGGGTCGCGAAAATGGCGCAGGTTGCGGGCAGCTATAACGACATTAAAATCGCTGACCGCAGCCTGATCTGGAACAGCGATCTGGTGGAAGCGCTGGAGCTTGATAACCTGATCGGCAATGCGCTGACCACGGTTGTTGGTGGCGACGCGCGCAAGGAAAGCCGCGGCGCCCATGCGCATGAGGATTTCCCCGATCGCGATGATGTTAATTGGATGAAGCACACGCTGGCTTGGATGAATGAAAAGTGCGAGGTCAAGCTGGACTACCGCGATGTGAAGATGCGTACGCTCACCAATGAAGTGCAGGTCTTCCCCCCCAAGGCGCGCGTGTATTAGGACTCAGAAAAATGGCCACGTTCACACTGCCCAAGAATTCGACCATCGGCACCGGTAAGACGCATAAGGCGCCCGCCGGCGCGAAACAGGTCAAGAATTTCAAGATTTATCGCTGGGACCCGGATTCTGGCGAAAATCCGCGCAATGACACTTTCGAAATTGATCTCGACCAATGCGGGCCGATGGTGCTGGACGCGCTGATCAAGATCAAGAATGAGATGGACAGCACGCTCACCTTCCGGCGTTCCTGCCGAGAGGGGATTTGCGGTTCATGCTCGATGAATATTGACGGGCTGAATACGCTCGCCTGCCTCAAGCCCATTGAGGAAGTGAAGGGCGATGTACGCATCAACCCCCTGCCGCATATGCCGGTGGTGAAGGATTTGGTGCCGGATCTCTCGCAAATCTACGCGCAGTTGCGCAGCGTGGAGCCGTGGCTGAAATCAGACACGCCCCCACCGCCGGATGCGGAACGCCTGCAATCCAAGGAAGAACGCGCGAAGCTGGACGGGCTTTGGGAATGCATCCTTTGCTTCTGCTGCTCAACGTCTTGCCCGTCCTATTGGTGGAATGGGGACCGGTATCTGGGCCCGGCGGTGCTGCTGCAGGCCTATCGCTGGATTGCCGATTCACGCGATGAAGCAACCGGGGAGCGTTTGGATAATCTGGAAGACCCCTTCCGGCTTTATCGCTGCCACACGATCATGAATTGCACGCGCGCCTGCCCCAAGGGCCTTAATCCCGCGCAGGCAATTGGTGAAATCAAGAAGCTGATGGTGGAACGCCAGGGCTGAGTAGCCTTTTGATCAGGTAGAGCCGTGCTACCCCAAGGTAGCGCGGCTTTTTCTTTTTCGGGCCTCTGGCGTTCTGCCGTAAAGCTGGGTTAGCGTCTTGGTCAAGAACATCCGGGAGGCTGCGATGAACCACCCCACCAAAACCCTGCTGGCTGCGCTGATCGCGCTGCCCTTCGCCATCGGCACGCCAAGCGCGCAGACGCTGACGGTTGGGCTTGGCGCGCCGGTGACGACGATTGACCCGCATTTCCACAATGTCGGGCCTAATAACGCGCTGACCAATCATATCTTTGACCGGCTGGTGGACCGTGATGGGCAATCGCGCCCATCCCCGCAGCTTGCGGAATCCTGGCGCGTACTGACGGAAACCTCCTGGGAGTTCAAGCTGCGCAAGGGCGTCACCTGGCATGATGGCAAGCCCTTCACGGCCGATGATGTGGTCTTCACCTTCGCGCGCGTGCAAGCCGGGGTGCCGAATAGCCCGGGCGGCTTTGGCGGGTTTCTGCGCGCCATCACCAAGGTGGAAACGCCTGATCCGCATACGCTGATCCTGCATACCAGCGCGCCGCATCCGCTCATGCCGCTGGACCTTGCTTCGGTCTGCATCATCGCCCGCCACGCGGCGGAAGGTGCGAGCAGTGAGGATTTCAATTCCGGCAAGGCCGCCATCGGCACCGGGCCTTATCGGCTGCTTTCCTACCGTTCTGGGGATCGGGTGGAATTGGCCCGCCATGATGGCTATTGGGGCGAAAAAGAACCTTGGGCGCGGTCCAATCAGCGCTTTTTGCTGAATGATGCGTCGCGCACCGCGGCCTTGCTCGCCGGCGATGTGGACATCATTGAACAAATCCCAACCAGCGATCTGGCCAGGCTTAGGCGCGACCCGCGCGTGACGGTCACGGAAATCCCGAGCCTGCGCACCGTCTATATGGCCCCCGATTATTCGCGCGATGGCGGCACGCCGCTGATCACGGATAATAACGGCACGCCCTTGCCGGTGAACCCTTGGAAGGATGTGCGCGTCCGGCGCGCGCTTTCCATGGCGATCAACCGCGATGCGCTGGTGGACCGCGTGATGGAAGGGGCGGCGACCGCCACCGCGCAATGGCTGCCGGAAGGCACCTTTGGCTATAACCCTGCCGTGAAGCCTCGGCGCTTTGACCCTGATGGTGCGAAGCGGCTTTTGGCCGAAGCTGGCTATCCGGATGGCTTCCGCATCACGCTGAACACGCCCAATGACCGCTGGCCGAATGATGCGCGGCTGGCGCAGGCGGTGGCGCAAATGTGGACGCGGATTGGCATTCGCACCGCGGTGGATGCCGCCCCTTGGACAGCCTTTGTCCCCCGCCGCGCGCGCATTGAATATGGCATGCAGATCGGCGCTTGGGGCAGTTCCACCGGAGAAGCTTCAAACTTCCTGGTCAATACGGTCGCAACCAATGACCGGCAGCGCCTGACCGGCGCCAACAATAATGCTCGGTTTTCTAGCCCGGTCTTCGATGAGTTTGCCGCACGCGGATCGGCCACCCTGGATGATGCCGCGCGGGAGAAGATCTGGCACGAAGCCATCGCCCGTTATGCTGATGAAGAACCACTGATCCAATTGGTGCAGTATCTGAACACCTGGGGTTTGCGTAAAGGGCTGCGCCACGAACCGCGCATGGATGAAAGAACGCTGGCGATGGGGGTGCGGCCGGCGCCGTGAATAGGGGGCCCCCGCTATTCGACGGCTTCCGCCACTTCTAGATGGGCAGCGCCATTTTGCCTGACGCGCGCCCATTGCGATGTTCCGGGGCGGCAGCGATCGGCGAATAGGGTGCTGCCCGGCGCCGTCACTTCCAGCTTGCTATGCACGCGGCAAATGATCTGGGTGCCGGTGCGCGAAGATGACGCACCATGCCAGCGCAGCAGCGCACGGCCCCAATCGCCCTGATTTTCATAATGCCGCACCAGGTAGCGCGCCGCCCAATCCGCTGCCTGAGGCGGGTCAAGCGGCCAATCATCGCCACGGGCCACATGAACACCGGCATTGATCTGGAAACACCCGGCCATGCCGCGCCCGCCCGCGGCCACAAGCAGGTGGCGTGCTTCCTCTCGGCTATTAGGGAAATACGCGCGGCCACGCAGATTAAGCGCATAGGCATGAAGGCCGCTTTCATTCAGCGCGATGGCTGTCAGCAGCCCTTCCGGCACGCCATGAGTGATTTCGGCCTGGCGTGCTGCAACAAGGCAGGCGGTCCGCGGTGAGGAGGCATCGCGCGCCAGCGCATCTGGCGCCTGGGTAACGGGGGCGGGAATTTCGGCGCAGGCAATGCCAGGAAAGCCGAAAATCAGCACAAGTAGAATGGCCGAGGCGCGGCGCGCTTTGCGGAGGGAAAGGCTAAGGGCCGCGAGGGCCGAATACCCGGAAAAACGAAACCTTGGGGGACGGGCGCTCCGCAGCAAAGCACGCTGGAGAACCACGCCACATCGCCGGCCCGGGGGTGCCGACGAAGCTTTGGTGGACGTCATGGTAAACTCGATAGTCGAAATGGGGTTGGAATGCAAACAAAAATATTTGTGGAAAGAATAGGGCTCGCAAGAATGAATTAAGGCAAAAAAAAGGTAAAGTAAAATTTTGAATATATAAAAAACCACATCTTTGCATTATCAAATAGCTCATTTTTATATCAGTGATGACCTATTTATTATTTATATTTTTCTAAATTTACTTCAATTAATTTTAAGCAATTTATGCAGCCGCAAAAATCGGCTTTCACGGCAATCTGCAGCTTTGGCGCAAGATTGAGGGTGCCGCGGCTGGCCGATACTCTCACCCGAAGCTGGCGCTGACCTTGCCAATGCCGGTGAAGCGCGCCGTCAGTCGCGCGCCAGCCTTCAGCCCCAGCACCGGCGCGCCAAGCCCGGCCACCACCAGCACCGCGCCCGCCGGCAAACCGCCGAGCCTGCGTGCTTCAGCCGCAGCTGCCGCAAAGGCCGCGTGCAGGTCGCAGGGCCTGCCCTTCGGCGCGCCTTCGCCCTCAATCAACGCGACACGGCTGAGCGCTTCGGGTACTGGCCGCCGCTTGCCCAGCACCAGCAGCCCAAGCCCGGCCAGATCGGCGATTTCCGCAAAGCGATCCGGAGGGCCATTTGTGAAGCGGCTAGCACTCACATCAAGCGCGGGGTGCAGGGCGGTGATTTCGGGTGGCGTCGTGGCATCGGGTTCCAACGCCGCGCCCAAGACGCCCAGCAAAGCGGCTGACGCGCGGCCATGGCGCATGATTTCAAGCGAAAGCCCCGCGCCATCATCCAGAAAGCGCGCTTCCAGCATGGGCCCGGGGATCAGGCTGCCATCCGCCGCCGGCGCCAACCGCACGCCGCAGGGCACGAAGCCGAGCTGCACCAGAACTGCGCCGGCCAATTCCTCGGCATCATCCTGATTGGCGGGCGTGATGCGAGACGCCACAGGGTCAATCGGGCCTCCGTTTTCAACGGCATCAGCCAAATTCAATACCACGCGCCCAAACGCATCCGTATCAGACATGATAATCTCCCTACGCGGCTTATTTCGTCACAAAGGCTTTTTCGACCACATAGCTTCCAGGGGCGTTATTGGACCCCTCTACAAAGCCGCGGGCTTCCAGCATGGCCTTGCAATCGCGGTTCATAGCCTCTGATCCGCACAGCATCACGCGGTCATGCGCCGGGTCCAGCGCCGGCAGGGCAAGATCAGTGAAAATACGCCCCGATTCGATCAGATCCGTGATGCGGCCCTGGGTCGGGAAAGCTTCGCGCGTTACGGAAGGATAGTAGCGGAGTTTCCCGGCGATGATCTCGCCCAGGAATTCATGCTGCGCCAATTCGCGTTCGAACATCTCCCGATAGGCAAGCTCGGCCACTTGGCGGACGGTATGGGCCACCACGACGGTGCCGTAGCTTTCATAGACATCAGGCTCGCGCGTCAGGCTTACGAAAGGTGCCAGCCCCGTGCCGGTGGCCAGCATCCAAAGGCTGCGGCCTGGCAGCAGATTATCCGTGACAAGCGTGCCGGTGGGCTTGCGGCCAATCAGCACCGTATCGCCTGGCTTGATGTGTTGCAGGCGGCTTGTCAGTGGCCCGTTCTGCACCTTGATGGACAGGAATTCCAATTCTTCATCCCAGGTCGGGCTTGCCATGGAATAGGCGCGCACCAGCGGCTTTCCTTCCACCATCAGCCCAATCATGGCGAATTCGCCGGCGCGGAAGCGAAGCGCTGTGTCGCGCGTGCAGCGGAAGGAAAACAGCCAGTCCGTCCAATGGTGCACATGGGTCACTCGTTCCCCGAAATAGGCAGCGGGGATGGCGGGGGCGGGGGAGGGGGCCGTATTCATGGATGCAGTTTTGCGGCGGCGCGGCGCGGTGCGCAACCGGCAATCATCGCTTGCATCGCGCTTCCGGTCCGTTTCATGTGGCATGATGGAAAACCTGCCCGAAGGCGTCCCCTGGGACCCCGCCACCGAACCACCGCTTGGCCCGCCGGTGGATGCGACTCCCCGCCCCTTGCCGGCGCGCATTCCGCATAAGGGGCAGTCGGTTGATCTGGAACCGCTCCATATCCGCCACGCTGAAGACCTTTGGCGCGCGGCGGAACGCGACACCAGCGGCGAGGGGTGGGCCTATATGGGCTATGGGCCGTTTCGCGATGCAGCGGCCATGCGCGCCCATGTCGCGGGCTTTGCCGCCACGCATGACCCGATCGCCTGGGCCATCCGCCCGCATCGGACCGGCACGGTGGATGGCTGGCTGACGCTGATGCAGATTGCCCCCGCCCATGCCGATATCGAGATTGGCAATATCTGGTTCTCACCCCGCATGCAGCGTACGCGTGCGGCCACGGAAGCCATGTTTCTGCTGATGCGCCATGCCATGGATGATCTGGGCTATCGGCGCCTGGTGTGGAAATGCAATGCGCTGAATATGCCATCGCGCCGCGCGGCGGCCCGGCTTGGCTTTACCTATGAAGGCACGCATCGCGCCCATTTGGTGGTGAAGGGCAGGCGGCGGGACACGGCTTGGTTTTCCATTATTGCCGAAGCATGGCCGGCCCAGCGCGATGCCATCGCCGCCTGGCTGGACGCTGCGAATTTCGGCCCGGATGGCCGCCCACGCCAAGCCCTGGCCAGCTTTCGAGGTCAGGACAGGTGAAGCCGCAGCCTAGCCTAGAAATGATTGGACTTTCATGACTTGGGTGTTAGGCTCACTCAAGTTTGTCGGAGGCCAAACCATGACCATCACTCCAAGCCTTGGTGAAATCGGCTGTTGGGCGCTGATTTTTGCCGGCATCACCTATTTCTTGGCGAAGCGCTTTGGCGAACCCGCAGCCTTTGTGGCGGCTGGGATTGCGGCGCTGAGCGTGAAGGCGGCTTTGCTCGACCTCACCTGATCAATAAGGCGCCGGACTTCCTTCCAGGAGCCAAGGTCGCTGATCCTCAATCCTGATGTGTCGGGACCGGCCTGCCCCCGTGTCCCGATTTTTTTACCCTTGCCTCTGCCATGCCCCCGTCGCAGTTTGCAGCGGATATTCGATAAGGGAAGCTTGGCATGACCGAAGATAACGTTGGCGCCTTCATTCCGGGTGAGCGCACCATGCGCGCTGGTGCCGCTTCCGGCCCGCTCGCGGGTCTCAGCTTTGCCGCCAAGGATTTGTTCGATGTGGCCGGCACCGTCACCGGCTATGGCAATCCCGATTGGGCGGCGACGCATGCGCCGGCCATCCGCGATGCGGTGGTGATTACGCAGCTTTTGCAGGCGGGTGCCTCGCTTACCGGCAAGACCAAGACCGTTGAATTGGCCTATGGCCTGACCGGCGAGAATATCTGGCAGGGCACACCGAAAAACCCCGCTGCGCTGGATCGCTTTCCGGGCGGGTCTTCTTGCGGCTCGGCTGCTGCCGCTGCGGCGGGCCTGGCTGATTTCACCATGGGGTCGGATACGGGCGGTTCCGTGCGCATCCCCGCTTCCTATTGCGGCGTTTTCGGCATTCGGCCGAGTTGGGGCTCCATCAGCCTGACCGGCGCCTGCCCGCTGGGGCCGGATTACGATACGCCGGGCTGGTTTGCGCGAAGTGCTTCCATGCTGCGCCGTGTCGGAGATGTGTTGTTGCCGCCGGGCGATGCTGGCGCGCCTGGCCCACTGATTTCGGTGGCCGAAGCCTGGACCAATGCGGAACCCGAAACCGTCGCCGCGCTGACGCCCGCTTTGAAGGCAGCCGAAGCGCTGTTTGGCCGCGCGCTGGTCACGCATGTGGCGCCCGAGGGCCTGGATGCCTTTTACGAACATTTCCGCTGTGCCCAGGCCGAACAGGCCTGGACCGCGCTCGGCCCTTGGATTGCCGCGACCAATCCGAAATTCGGCCCCGGCGTGAAGGAGCGTTTCGATACCGCCGCCGCAATGGACCCGGCGAAATCCGCCGCCGGCCGCGCCTTCCGCCGCGTGGCGCAGGCGCGCTTCCATGCGCTGCTGGGCGGTGGCGCGTTGATGATCTACCCCACTTCCCCTGCACCGGCGCCGCTTTTGGCTTCTTCGCTGGCCGAACAAAACAAGGTGCGCGAACGCACCATGGGCGTCACGGCCATTGCCGGCTTCTGCGGCCTGCCGGAAGTGAGCATCCCCGCTGGCAAGTTGGCGGGCGCGCCGGTTGGGCTTTCGCTGGTCGGCGCCCCCGGGCGCGACCGCGCTGTTCTGGCGGCGGCGGAAGCGCTGTCGGCCTCCCTCGGCATTGGGGGCTGAACCATGCTGATCCGCGAGGCCACCACTGCTGACCTACCCGCCATCACCGCGATCTATGCGCATCACGTGCTGCATGGCGCCGGCACCTTTGAAGAAGTGCCGCCCGATGAGGCCGATATGGCCGCGCGCATGAAGAAAGTGCTGGTCGGGCCAGGCAATGCCTGGCTGGTGGCCGAGGATGAAGCCGGGCAGGTCAGCGCCTATGCCTATTACGGCGCCTTCCGGGAGCGTTCAGCCTATCGCTTCACGGTCGAGAATTCGATCTATGTGCGCGATGATGTGCGCGGCCAGGGGGTGGGCAAGGCGCTGGTGGCGGAATTGATCGCGCGTGCTGAGGCGGCCGGTTTTCGGCAAATGCTGGCGGTGATTGGCGATTCGGAAAATGTGGGCTCGATCGGCCTGCATGTTTCGCTCGGCTTTCGCCATATCGGCACAATGCGCGCGGTGGGCATGAAATTCGGCCGCTGGGTGGATGTGGTGACGATGCAGCGCAGCCTGGGTGAGGGCGAGAAGACGCTGCCGGCGGATTGAGGGCGAGGTTCGCACTTCGGCGCAAGGCTTAGGCAGTCAAGGAAATTGGGATATTGCCCATGATGCAACACGGAGGTCGTGATGAGCCTAACCAGTAGAACTGTTCTACTTGCAGTCCTTCTCTACGCGGGAGGCTATTTCACATTTCGCGCGATACAAACAGAACGATGGGAACGAGACGGGCGAGCTTACGTGATTTTTCCTGACTCTGGCTTAGGCAAGGGTTTGTACTACGGCTGGCGCCCGCTTTCCTACCTCGACGCCAAACTCACCGGCACGCAAACGCACATTGGTCCCCATCGAGATTGATGACAGTGAGGTCGAGCGTAATGGCCTCGTCACGCTCGCTCCCTAAATCACCAACCGAAACCGCGCGCTGCTGGCTTGGTCTTCGCGCAGCGTGCGCCTGATCGCCTCCGCACTGTCAGCGCTGCGGGGCAGGGCGGCGATGGCGGTGAACCAGGGGAATTGGCCCCGCACCCGGCCAAGAAATAGCCGGTCCAGCGCTTCCGCCACCGGTCCACGCGCGCCGCAGCAGGCGCAGGCTGGCGCATGGGCGCCTTCAAGGGTGAAGACCGCCATGGCGGGTGCTGAAACCTCAGCCGGCGCTTCGGCAAGCAAAGCCATCCCCGGCGCTGGGGTTTCACCCGGCGTTAGCAGTTGGACAGGTATGCGGGCATCGAGCGACCAAGCCATGATGGCAGCCTATATGAGTGACCGATTCAGCGCTCCGGTGATTCCACCTCGGCGCATCAGACACTAGACATAAGAATATGTTTATGTCTATGTAAAGCCCATGCAGGATGTCCTTTCCCAATTGCGCGGCGCGGCTGAGCCGACCCGGCTCAGGCTGCTGGCGCTTTGTGCCCGTGGCGCTTGGTGCGTCACGGAATTGGTGGCGATTCTTGGCCAATCCCAGCCCCGGCTGTCCCGCCATTTGAAGCTTTTGGTCGAGGCCGGCCTGCTGACCCGCTCGCCAGAAGGCGCCAATGCCTGGTTCCAAATGGCGCCGGAGGCCGATCTCGCCCGGCAAATCCTGGCGCGCCTGCCGGAAGAGGACCCTTTGCTGGCGGCGGACCGTCGCGCCGCGGCGCGGTTGGCGGCAGAACGTGCACGCATTGCTTCCGATAGTTTCCGCAGCCATGGCGCCGATTGGGATGAAACCCGCGCCCTTGGCCTGCCGGCCGAGGCACTTGAAACTGCGCTGCTGCAAGCCCTGCCGAAAGGCCGGCTGGGGCGCTTGCTGGATATTGGCTGCGGCACGGGCGGGCTTTTGGAAAAACTCTCGCCGCGCATCGAAGAAGGCCTCGGCGTTGATGCTTCCCGCGATATGTTGGCCTTGGCGCGCAGCCGCCTGACGGAAGGTGGGCTGACGCATATTGCCGTGCGCCAGGCGGATATGTATCGGCTGCCCTTGCTGGACGCAGGCTTCGATGCCGTGACGCTGCATATGGTGCTGCATTACGCCGAAGACCCCGCCGCCGCGCTGGCCGAAGCCGCGCGTGTGTTGCGCCCGGGGGGGCGGCTGCTGATTTTGGATTTGGCGCCGCATGAACGCACCGATCTGCTGACAAGCTACGCCCATCGCTGGCCAGGTTTTGATGATGCGGCGATTGGGGGCTGGCTTGGCAGCGCGGGCTGCACCGCGCCGCGCGTGAGCACCATTCCCGCTGGCCTGACGCTCAGACTCTGGTCCGCCGAACGCCTGCCGCTTTCCGTTTCCACCGCTATTTCCTGAAGGTTTCCCCATGGCGCGCCCGCATCTTCTCGACGCCCTTCGTGACCGCGTATTGCTGTGTGATGGCGGCATGGGCAGCCGTGTCCAGGCCATGTCGCTAGAGGTAGAACGCGATTACTGGGGCAAGGAAAACTGCACGGAAGTGCTGAACCTCTCACGCCCCGATATCGTGCGTGATATTCATCGCGGCTATTATGAAGCCGGCGCCGATATGGTGCTGACCAATAGCTT
>CAMCHA010000025.1 GCA_945874515.1 Asaia bogorensis | reverse complement strand
GCCGCGCATGATGGCAAGGTGAATTCCGTGATCCGGCTTGATCGTGACAGCGCCTTGGAACAGGCCGCTGCGGTGGATGCGGCGCGCAAGGCGGGCAAGGCGCTTGGGCCGCTTGGTGGCGTGCCGATGATGCATAAGGACATGTATTACCGCGCCGGCAAGGTCACTACCTGCGGATCAAAAATCCGGCGTGATTTCGTGCCCAAGGTGACAGCAACTGTGCTGGAAAAGCTGGATGCCGCGGGCGCGATTGATATGGGCACGCTGAACATGGCGGAATTTGCCCAGAACCCTACCGGGCATAATGCGCATTTCGGCCATTGCCATAATCCTTGGCAGCATGGCTATTGCACGGGCGGATCATCTTCGGGCTCCGGCGCCGGTATTGCGGCGCGGTTTTTCTATGGCGCGCTTGGGTCGGATACGGGCGGTTCCATCCGCCTGCCGGCGACGATTTGTGGCGTGACGGGCCTTAAGGGTACGCAAACGCGGGTTTCGCGTGCCGGCGTTATGCCGCTGTCGTTTTCCGCTGATAATGTCGGGCCTTTGGTGCAAACGGCGCGCGATGCGGCGCGCTTCATGCGGATTATTTCCGGCCATGATCCGCGCGATGCCACCAGCGCGCGCGAAGCCGTCCCGGATTATGAGGCTGCTTTGACCGGCGATTTGCGCGGTATCTCCATTGCTGTCCCGCAGGAATATTTCTTCGACGGCGCCGATGAGGTGGTGGTGAAGGCGTTTGATGCTGCACTCGATGCCATGCGGGATCGTGGTGCGACAATCACGCGCCTTTCCTGCCCGTCGCTCCGCGCCATTGCTGCCTATACCGCGCTGGTCAGCCGGTCAGAGGCGGCCGCGATCCATGCGGAATGGATGCGCGAAAGGGCCGGCGATTATTCCATTCATCTATCGTCGCGGCTTTATGGCGGCTATCCCATTCCGGCGCATCTTTACATTGAAGCGCTGTCGCGGCGCGGCCCGCTGCTGCGGCAATTCTGCGCCGAAGCCATGACAGGGCATCACATTGTCGCGACCCCGGCGCTGCGCACCCGCGTGCCCACATTGGCCGAGACGGATATTGATGCCGATGCGGCGAATTGGTCGCGCTTCATGGCGGTTTCGGCCAATACGCGGCCTTTCAATTACCTGGGCCTGCCGACCATCAGCGTGCCGTGTGGCTTTGATGATCGCGGCCTGCCGATTGGCCTGCAACTGGCCGCGCGCCCCTTTGCCGAGGCGCGAGTGCTGGCGGTGGCTGATGCCTTCCAACGCGTGACGGATTGGCACAAGCGCCACCCTGCCCTGTGAAAGGGGGCGCTTGCTCCAGAATTGGGCCGTGCGGGTGCCGGGCGGGCAATAATGCGCCGCCTGGCCCATATTTCGGGCATGCCCTGCTTGCCTCGATGCCCCTTTGACCCGATCATCTGTGAAACAGAAAGATCGGTCCAGCGATGGCGGAACCCATCAAGGCCTTTGACGAAATGGGTGAGCCCCAAGCGGCGCGCGCGGCCTATGCCGAAATCGCGCGCTGGCTGGCGGCGACGCCCATCGCCCAACTGGAACGCAAGCGCCAGGAAGCCGAGCTTTTGTTCCGCCGCATCGGTGTGACCTTCGCCGTTTATGGCGAAGGCGGTGATCCGGAACGGCTGATCCCCTTTGATATCATCCCACGCATCCTCGCCTGGCAGGAATGGGAGCATTTGTCGCGCGGCCTCACGCAGCGCGTGCGCGCGCTCAATATGTTTCTGGCGGATGTCTATGGGCCGGGGGAAATCCTGAAGGCCGGGCGCATTCCGGAAGCGCTGATTTTGCAGAATGAAGCCTATCGGCCGGAAATGCGCGGCATCACGCCGCCCGGCGGGATTTACGTGCATATCGCCGGCATTGATGTGGTGCGCACGGATGCCGCGCAATTCTATGTGCTGGAAGATAATTGCCGCACGCCTTCCGGCGTTTCTTATATGTTGGAAGGCCGCGAAGCCATGCTGCGGTTGTTCCCTGGGCTTTGCGCGGCGCATCGCATTGCCCCCGTCAGCCATTACCCGAGCGATTTGCTGGAAACCCTGATGTCCGTGGCGCCGCCTGCCTGCCGCGGCCTGCCGCGCGTGGTGCTGTTGACACCCGGTGCCTATAACAGCGCCTATTACGAACATTGCTTCCTGGCTGATGAAATGGGCGTGGAAGTGGTGGAGGGTCAGGATTTATTCGTCGAAGATCGTGTTGTTTACATGCGCACCACCGCGGGGCCGCAGCGCGTGGATGTGATCTATCGCCGCATTGATGATGATTATCTGGACCCAGCGGTGTTTCGCGCTGATTCAATGCTTGGCGTGCGCGGGCTGATGGAAGCCTATCGCGCCGGCAATGTAGCGCTTGCCAATGCACCGGGCGGCGGTATTGCCGATGACAAGGCGGTTTATCCTTACGTGCCTGAAATGGTGCGCTTCTACCTGGGCGAAGAACCGATCCTGGCCAATGTGCCGACCTATCTTTGCGAAAGGCTAGATGATTGCGCCTATGTGCTGGAACATTTGCATGAATTGGTGGTGAAGCTGACCAAGGGTTCGGGCGGCTATGGCATGCTTGTCGGTCCGCATAGTACTGCCGAACAGCGCGCTGAATTCGCCGCGCGCATCCGCGCCAATCCAGCGGATTACATCGCGCAGCCAACACTCGCCCTTTCCACCGTGCCAACCTTCACTGGCAGCGGCACCGCGCCGCGCCATGTGGATTTGCGGCCCTTCGTGCTTTCGGGCACGGAAACACGCATCGTGCCAGGCGGGCTCACGCGTGTTGCCTTGCGGGAAGGATCGCTTGTCGTGAATTCATCGCAAGGCGGCGGCACGAAGGATACCTGGGTTTTGGCCCCGGATGCGCCATGCTGAGCCGCACGGCAGATAGCCTCTATTGGCTCGGGCGCTATATGGAACGCGCCGGCAATACGGCGCGCGCTTTGCAAGTGGCGCTGCGCGAAGCGGGCATGGGCGGCGGGCGGCCAGCGCAGGGGCAGGGGCAGGGGCAAGGCTGGCGCCCTCTGCTGCTGACCAGCGGCGATATCGGCCTATTGCAGGGTTCTGGCGCCACACCCGATGCAGCGCAAATCATCCAGCATCTGGTGATGGATCGCGCGAATAATTCTTCCATCCAATCGTGTATTGAGGCTTCGCGACAGAATGCGCGCCAGGTGCGCACGGCACTCACGGTGGATATGTGGGAATCCGTGAATGACACTTGGGGGCAGATGCGGCGCATGGAAAATGCCATGCCGAGTGCGGATGATCTGCCGGGTTTTCTGGATTGGGTGAAGCGCCAGACCATCCTGTTCAATGGCGCTTATGATGGCACGATGCTGCGCGATGAAGCCTGGCGCTTCGTGCGCCTTGGCACCATGCTGGAACGCACTGAAAATACAGCGCGGGTGCTGCATGCCCATGCCGCGGCGCTGAGCATTATGGGCCCCGGCACGGCCGAGGATTACTTGAATTGGCAGGCGATCCTTAGGAACTTCACGGCGCTGCGCGCCTATCAATGGGTCTATCACGGCCGAATTGAACCGCGGCGGATTGCCGAATTGCTCATTCTGCGTGGGGAATTGCCTCGTTCCATGATTGCCTGCCATGCCCGGATTGAGGGCGTGCTGGATGAAATCGCCACCGCCCATGGCGGGCGGCGCGGGGAATGCCATCGCCGTGCCGGGGAAATGCACGCCAGGCTGCGCTTTGGCCGGGTTGAGGATATCTTCGCGGAGGGGCTTGAGGTCTTCCTGAATGAGATGATGGCGCGCAATATTGATCTCGGCGGCCAGATCGCCGAATTCTACCTACATAACTGAAGGGCGCGGAGCGCTTGCCATGACCTATTGCGTCGGCCTGTTTCTGAAGGATGGGCTTGTTCTGCTTTCCGATACGCGCACCAATGCAGGGCTGGATCATATTTCCAGCTTTTCCAAGATGCATGTCGTGGAACAACCTGGTGAACGCATGCTGGCGCTGCTGACTGCCGGCAATCTGGCGATCACTCAGGCGGTATGGAATCGCGTGCAGGAGGGTTTCCCCCTGGGGGAGGAAATCCACACATTGCGCGATGTGCCCAGCATGTTCCGCGCAGCGCAGCTGGTGGGTGCGGCAGTGCGCGATGTGTTTGAAAATGATGGCCCAGCCATGAAGGCGCAGAGTGTGGCTTTTGAGGCTTCCTTTCTTTTGGGCGGGCAGATTGCCGGCGGGCCAATGCGCCTTTTCCTGATTTACGCTGCGGGCAATTTCATTGAAGCCACTGCCGATACGCCCTTTCTACAAATAGGCGAGCACAAATACGGCAAGCCCATTCTGGACCGCGTGGTGAAAAGCGATACATCGCTTGCCGATGGGGTGAAGCTGGTGCTGATCAGCATGGACAGCACCTTGCGTTCCAATCTCTCCGTCGGGCTGCCGATTGATTTGATGGTTTACCGCGAAGGCGAACAGAAGGTCTTGCTCAGCCGGCGCATCACGGAAGAAGACAGCTATTTCCGGCAGGTCAGCCAACGTTGGTCCGATAGCCTAAGGGAAGCCTATCGCGCCCTGCCATCCCCAGGTTGGATCCCGGATTAGGTTTGATCAATCTATTCCTTTGCCATATGCCGGGGTTGAATTGGCATAATGATGGGGGAGAAGGCGTCATGAAGATTTCGCGTCGTACGGCGCTGGGTGGCTTGGCGGCAGCCAGCATTCTGCCGGCCCATGCTCAGGGCAATTCCATTCGCATAGTGGTGCCTTTCGGGCCAGGCGGGTCCACGGATGCGGTCGCGCGGTTGGTTTCGCCCGGGCTGATGCAACGGCTTGGCGCGCCGATTATCGTGGAAAACCGCCCCGGCGCGGCTGGGTCCATCGGGACGGATGCGGTGGCCAAGGCACGGCCCGATGGGCAGACTTGGCTGCTGACCTTCGACAGTCACGCAACCATGCCGGCGCTGCTCGCCAATCTGCCCTTCAACCTGACGCGTGATCTTGACCCCGTGATGCTGATTGGTGGCGCGCCTTATGTGATTGCGTGTCGCGCGGATAAGCCGTTTCGGTCCTTGGCTGATGTTGTGGCGGCGGCGAAGGCGCGGCCCGATGCGGTTTCCTTCGGGTCCACCGGCAATGGCACGATCGGGCATTTGGCCATGATCCAATTCCAGGCCCGAAGCGGCACGCGGCTTACGCATATTCCCTATCGCAGCGGCGGGCTTGCGGTGAATGACACCTTGGCGGGCACGGTGGATATGATGATCGGCTCGGCCGCGCTGGTGGCGGCGCAAATCGCGGCCGGCACTTTCCGCGCCGTGGCGCAATTTGGCCCCGCGCGACTGCCGGCGTTGAGCGATCTGCCGACCGCGGAAGAAAGCGGCTTTCCGGGCTTGCAGGCTGAAGCCTGGTGGGGCGTTTTCGCGCCCGCCGGCACGCCGGCGGAATTGGTAACACGCATGAACAATGCGTTACGCGAAACCCTTTCCGAAGAACGCATCCGCACGCAAATGACGCAGATTCAGCAGGCGCGGCTAGTGCTGTCGCACCCTGCGGGGCTGGCGCGCTTTCTGGATGCGGAGGTGGCAAAATGGAGCGCGGTGGTGCGCGAATTCAGCGTAAAGCCCGACTGATCAGGCCGGTTGAATGCCGCGCCGCGCATCATGCCGGCGCAGCCAATGAATGAAGGGCAAGGCCAGCAATACCATCCAGGCCTTGCCGATGATCTGCCCGGCCAGAAAATCCAGGCTGCCGAAGGCGAGAAACAGGAAGACGACACTATCCACTACCAGGCCAACCGCGCCACTCGCGGCCACTGCCAGCACCAGGCCGCGCTTTTGCAACGGCGTATAGACGGCAAGATCGGCGGTTTCGCTCAGCAGGAAAGCCGCAGCAGAGGCCAGCACCAAAGCAGGCGGCGCCAATAGCGCAGAAAGCACCACGCCCGCCGCAATGGCGGCGAAAGCCCAGGCAAGGCCAAGGCGGCGCTGCACCATATCCCTCAATACCAGCGCAAGACCGATCATCAGCACGCCCGATGGCGCCATGATGCCGGGCGCGACAGGGATCAGGCAGGGGCCATTGGGCACGCAGAAGGTGCCGAGATTTCCGATCATCCAATTCGCTGCAGGAATGCACAGCGAGAAGCCGATCAGAAAGGCGAAGCCTTGAAGGCGGGGGGAAAGGTTCATGGGTGCTCGCGCGCTGCATAGGCCGTCCAACCCTTGGCGCGCAAGTCGCAGGCTGGGCAGGTGCCACAGCCATAACCCCAAGCGTGGCGGTGCTGCCGATCCCCCAGATAGCAGCTATGCGTGTGTTCCAGCAACGCCGCCACCAAGGGCGCTCCGCCAAGGCTTTCCGCCAGCTGCCATGTCGCGGCCTTGTCGAGCCACATGAGCGGCGTTTCCAGCACAAAGCGCCGATCCATGCCAAGATTCAGCGCCACTTGCAGCGCTTTGATCGTATCATCTCGGCAATCGGGATAGCCGGAGTAATCCGTCTCACACATGCCGCCCACAATGTGCTTGATGCCGCGGCGATAGGCGATGGCGGCGGCGAAGCTCAGGAAAACAATGTTTCGTCCTGGCACGAAAGTATTGGGCAGGCCATCGGCGTTAAACGCGATAGTAGCTTCGGAAGTAAGCGCAGTATCAGAAACCTGACCAAGCGCATCCAAACGGATCAGATGATCCGTACCAAGTTTCGCTTGCCATTCCGGGCGCGCTTGCAACAGGGCCGCGCGAAAGCTGTCGCGGACATCAAGTTCGATCTTGTGGCGTTGACCATAGTCAAACCCGATGGTTTCCACCTGCGCGAAACGATCCAAGGCCCAGGCGAGGCAGGTTGCAGAATCCTGCCCACCGCTGAAAAGGACGAGCGCTTTTTCTTGGGTCATACGGTTTGATCCAATTGGGCGGCGGCCCAGGCGGCGGTTTCTGCAACCACGGGGTCAGTATCGGCGCAAAGCGCGCGCGCGGTTTCCTGCAAGCTGGGATCGGCGGAATTACCAATGGCGATCAGTACATTGCGGATGAAGCGATTGCGCCCGATGCGCTTGATGGGACTGCCGGAAAACAGCGTGCGAAACCCAGCATCATCCAGCGCAGCCAAATCTGCCAGTTTTGGCGCGGTGAGTTCTGCCCGCGGCGCGAAGGCAGGTTCCTGATGCGTGGCCGCGAATTTATTCCAGGGGCAGACCGCAAGGCAATCATCACAACCATAGATACGATTGCCCATGGGCTTACGAAATTCCTCAGGGATTGGGCCGTGATGTTCGATTGTGAGGTAGGAAATGCAGCGCCGCGCATCCAAGCGATACGGCGCGGGGAAGGCCTTGGTCGGGCAGATATCAAGGCAGCGCGCGCAAGTACCGCAATGATCAATTTCTGCCGCATCGGGGCTGAGATCGAGCGTGGTGTAAATCTCGCCCAGAAACAGCCAGGACCCATGGGTTCGGGAGACAAGATTGGTATGCTTGCCCTGCCAGCCCAAACCCGCCTGCTGCGCCAAGGGTTTTTCCATTACCGGCGCGGTGTCCACGAAAACCTTCACGCCTGTATCGGCGAAATGCGCTACCATCCAACGTGCCAGCGCCTTCAGGCGTTTCTTGACCACATCATGATAATCGCGATTGCGCGCATAGACGCTGATCGTCGCGCGGTCCTGCCAGGCCAGGCTTTGCAGTGGATCGGTTTCGGGCGCGTAGGAAAGGCCGAGTGAAATCACACTCCGCGCTTCAGGCCAAAGCATGCGCGGGTCGGCGCGCTGATCGGCGCGGGCTTCCATCCAGCCCATGCCACCATGCATGCCAGCGGCGAGAAATGCCTGGAGCCTTTCGCGCGCCTCCGGCCCCAGCCGCGCCGGCGCGAAGCCAATGGCATCGAAGCCGAGGCGCGTGGCCTCTGCCCGAATGGCGTCAGCCGCGCCCACGATAGGGCTGCACTTCCTGCGCCGGAATCCAAACCGCTTCCGGCGGCGCGCCGCTTTGCCAGAAGACATCGATGGGAATGCCGCCGCGCGGATACCAATAGCCACCGATGCGGAGCCAATGCGGTGTCAGCAAGCCCACAAGGCGCTGCGCGATATCCAGCGTGCAGGCTTCATGGAAAGCGCCGTGATTGCGGAACGAAGCAAGATACAGCTTGAGCGATTTGCTTTCCACAATCCAGGCATCCGGTACGTAATCAATCACCAGATGCGCGAAATCCGGCTGACCTGTCAGCGGGCAGAGCGAGGTGAATTCCGGCGCGGTAAAGCGGATGCAATAGCGCAGGCCAGGATGCGGATTGCCCACACGTTCCAGCACCGCCTGTTCTGGGCTTTGTGGTTGCTGTGTGGTCTGGCCAAGCTGCGAAAGTTGCGAAAGATCGCTCATGCTGCATTTTCCTTTTCGGCCTGCCAGCCGGCTTCAATGCGCGCGGCGGTGCCGGCGAGATCCCCCGCCAGGATGCCGGCGCGGAGTTCCGCCATCAGATCCTGATAGTATTGGATATTGTGCCACGTCAGCAGCATGGGCCCCAGCATTTCATTCGCCTTGAACAGGTGATGCAGATAGGCACGCGAATGGCCCCTACAAGCGGGGCAGGCACAGGCAGGATCAAGCGGGCGGTTATCCTCAGCATGGCGGGCATTGCGGATATTGATCACACCGCCCCGTGTATAGGCGCGCCCTGTGCGGCCAGAACGTGTCGGCATGACGCAATCAAACATATCTATGCCGCGGCGCACCGCGCCAATCAGATCAGAAGGCGTGCCGACCCCCATCAGATAGCGCGGCTTATCGGTGGGCAGCAGCGGCGTGGTGCATTCCAGCGTGGTGAACATGGCTTCCTGGCCTTCACCCACGGCAAGCCCACCCACCGCATAGCCTTCAAAGCCAATGCCGGTGAGTGCCGCGACACTTTCCGCGCGCAGATCAGGGAAAACACTGCCTTGGACAATGCCGAACAAGCCATAACCAGCGCGCGGCACAAAGGCTTCACGGCTGCGCGCTGCCCAGCGCATGGAAAGCCGCATGGATGTTGCGGCCTGTTCATGCGTCGCGGGGAAGGGCGTGCATTCATCAAAACACATGGTCACATCAGCGCCGAGCAGATGCTGGATATCCACGCTGCGTTCCGGCGTCAGGCGATGGCGCGATCCATCCACATGGCTTTGGAAGGTGACGCCATCCGCATCCATCTTGCGCAAGCCCGAAAGTGACATGACTTGAAAGCCGCCGGAATCGGTCAGGATTGGCCCATGCCAATCCATGAAGCGATGCAGGCCACCAAGCCGCGCAATACGCTCCGCGCCCGGACGCAGCATGAGGTGATAGGTATTGCCAAGCACCATGCGCGCACCGGTGGCGCGCACCGCATCCGCTGTCATGGCCTTTACCGTACCGGCGGTGCCGACCGGCATGAAAACCGGCGTTGGCACTTCACCATGGGCCGTGTGCAAAACACCCGCCCGCGCCGCGCCATCTTGTGCTTCATGCTGCCAGGAAAGCGTCATGGCGTATCTTCCGCGCGAAACAGCAGGGATGAATCGCCATAGGAATAGAAGCGATAGTTCTGCGCGATGGCGTGGTTATAGGCGTTGCGCATGCGCTGATCACCGGCAAAGGCACAAACCAGCATGAACAGCGTGCTGCGCGGCAGGTGGAAATTTGTCATCAACGCATCGGCGCTGCGAAACGCGTGCCCCGGCAGTAGATACACATCCGTCAGGCCGCGAAAGGGCGCGATGCTGCTATCTGGCTGCACCGCGCTTTCCAAAAGGCGCAAGGCGGTGGTGCCGATGGCGATGATGCGCCCGCCCGCTGCGCGCACCGCATTCAATCGCGCGGCAGCTTCCGGGGTGATTTCGCCCCATTCCTCATGCAGTTTATGCGCCCGCGCATCATCGCTGCGCACCGGCAAAAAGGTGCCAGCGCCGACATGCAGCGTGACCGTCACGCGCGCCACACCGAGCGCATCCAGCGCTTGCAGCAGGGCTTCGGTGAAATGCAGACTGGCGGTGGGTGCCGCGACAGCACCGGGGCGGCGGGCGAAGATTGTCTGGTAATCTCTGGTATCTTCAGCGGTCGGGCCTTCGGGGCGGCTGATATAGGGCGGCAGAGGGATCTCCCCGGCCTTTTCCAAAGCAGCCGCGAGCCGCGCTTGATCCGGGCCGAAATCAAGCCGCGCGGCACCACCTTCGGGGTCTTCCAGCACGCGCGCGGTGCATTCTTCAGCGCCTTCAACTTGCAATTCATCACCGGCCTTGAGGCGGCGCGCATTGCGGATCAGCGCATGCCAAATGCCCGCTTCCTCATGCCGGTTCAGCATGATTTCAACCCGCGCCTGGCCGCGCTTGGCATGCAACCGCGCGGGGATCACGCGCGTATCATTCACCACCATCACATCGCCAGGGCCAAGCAGCGCCGGCAGATCACGCACGCCGCGATCTTCCACGCCATCCGGGCGCACCACCAGCATGCGCGCCGCATCGCGCGGGCGGATGGGCGCCTGCGCGATCAAACGGTCAGGCAGGATGAAATCATAATCATCCAGCCGCAAAGGAGGGGGTTGAGCCAGCACTTGGGCGCGGTAGCGCGAAGCCGCCCCTGGCGCAACCAGCCGGCCCAGATGCTGGGGATGTTATTCCGCTGAACGCAGGCCGGTTGCTTCAATCAGGCTGCGAAATTTTTCGCTTTCCGAGCGGGAGAAGGCAGCGAAATCCACACGGTTGCGATACAGGATGGGCTGGGCCACGCGCTTCATGCCTTCAATGAAGCTTTCAGTCTTCACAGCCCTTTCGCAGGCGGCCTCCAGCCGCGCCATGACGGGTTCAGGCGTGCCGGCGGGGGCGTAAAGGCCGCTCCAGATCGTATAGACCAGGTCATGGCCTTCTTCGCGCATGGTGGGCACATCGGGGAAATCCGGGTTGCGCGCTTCGGTCAGAAAGGCGATCGGGTGCAGATCATATTGGCGTATCAACAAGGTCTGGTCCGTGAAAAGCTGCAATTGCCCCTGCTGGAAGGCGAGCATCACCTCACCCGAACCACGAAACGGCACATGGTTCATCTGGATATTCGCCGCGCGCATCAGCGCCACCATGGAAATATGCGGAATGCTGCCTGCCCCGGTGGAGGCGAAGGGCATGCCGCCATTCTCGGCACGCGCACGAGCGATCACATCGGCCACGCGCCGCAGCCCGGAATTCTTCTGCGTCATCATGATGACCGGGCTATCCGCAACTTGGCAGATCGCCGCGAGGTTTTCGAGCTTATAGGTCAGGTTGCTGCGAAAATGCGGTTGGATGGCGATGGGGCCGATTGGGGAAAGCAGAATGGTCTGCCCATCGGGCCGCGCCCGCGCCACTTCCGCTGTGCCGATGGTGCCGCCGGCACCGGTGACGTTACGTATCACAACAGGCTGGCCGAGCGCTGCCGCCATATCATTCTGCATGAGCCTAGCCACGATATCAGATGGGCCGCCGGCAGAGAAATTCACAACAAGCGAGATTTGCGCTGAGGCAGGCAGCGCCCAGGCGCCAAGGATCGCGGCGAGCGCGATGAGACATCTCTTCATTCGTTTCCCCCTGCCCGCTTGTCGGCGCGGGCTGATAAGGGCAGGCTAAACCAAGAAAGCAAGGAAAGGGAAGCGCCATGAATGAGACCATGACAGGGGCGCATATGCGCCCGTTGCGTCGCCCCACCAAACGAGAAGGAATGGAGCCTAACCAATGACCGCAAGCTATGATCTGAAAGGCAAAACCGCGCTGGTAACCGGGGGTGCTTCCGGCATTGGCCTGGCGACCGTTGAAATGCTCGCGGCCAATGGCTGCAAGGTCGCCATCAACCATTTGGCGGGGGATGAGCGTGGACCCGCCGAAGTGGCACGGCTGCGCGGCCTGGGGCGGGATGTGATTGCGGCACCCGGCAATGTGGCCGATGCCGCGGATTGCAAACGCATGGTTGAACAGGCGGTGGCTGACCTCGGCCGCTTGGATTATTTGGTGAATAATGCAGGCACACCGGGGACGAAAACCACGATTGCACCGAATGAATTTGACCGGCTGACGGAAGAATTATGGGACACTGTCTTACAGGTTAATCTGCTTGGCGTGTTTCGCTGCACCAAGGCCGCGGCGCCGGCCTTGCGCGCTGCCGGTGGCGCGGTGGTGAGTGTAGCATCCATCGCCGGGCTTAATCACGC
>CAMCHA010000024.1 GCA_945874515.1 Asaia bogorensis | reverse complement strand
CATGCCAGAGCCTTTACCAGAGGCCATCGCTGCGGGGCTTGTCGCCATGGGGCTGCTCGCCCCCGGCCAGCTTGTGCAGGGTGAGGCGCTGGCGGGCGGCGTTTCTTCCGATATCTGGCATTTGACCCTGACCGATGGGCAGGAGATTTGCGTCAAGCGCGCTTTGCCCAAACTGAAGGTGGCCGCGGATTGGCGCGCGCCGGTGGTGCGCAATATCTATGAGGCGCGCTGGCTGACCGAGGCGGATCGCGCCCTGCCCGGCGCCGTGCCGAAACTGCTCGGCCAGGATGAGGCGACGGGCGCGCTTGCCATGGCGTTCCTCTCGCCCGAGGATCATCCGGTCTGGAAGGCGCGGCTGCGGGATGGCCATGCGGATGCGAGTTTTGCCGCTGAAGTCGGGGGGCGCATCGCCGCCATCCATGCCCATGCTGCCGCGCAGCCTGGCTTGGCCGCAGCCTTCCCGACAGATGAGATTTTCCACGCCATTCGGCTGGAACCCTATCTGCTGGCGACCGCGCGGGCGCATCCGGATTTGGCTGCGGTGCTGGAAGACATCGCGGCGGTGACAGTGCGCAGCAAGCGCACTTTGGTCCATGGCGATGTCAGCCCAAAGAATATCCTGTGTGGCCCAGCGGGGCCGGTGTTTTTGGATGCGGAATGCGCCTGGTGGGGCGACCCCGCTTTTGATCTCGCCTTTTGCCTCAATCACCTTCTGCTGAAATGCCTGTGGACACCCAAGGCCAGTGCCGGTTTCATGGCCTGCTTCGAAGCCCTGACAGCGCGCTATCTGGCGGGCGTCACCTGGGAAGCGGCGGATGCTTTGGAAGCCCGCGCGGCGCGGCTGCTGCCAGGACTTTTCCTGGCACGGGTGGACGGCAAAAGCCCGGTCGAATACCTGACCGATGAGCATGACAAAAACCGCGTGCGCCGCGTGGCGCGCGCCTTATTGACCAAGCCCGAGGATCGCCTGATGGCGGTACGCGCGGCCTGGGGGGAAGAAATCGGCGCATGAGCAGCACCATCATCACCGCCATTCGTGGCCGCCGCGTTTGGGACAGCCGAGGCCGGCCAACCGTGGAAGCGGAAATCACCCTGGCGGGTGGCGCCATGGGCCGCGCCATTGCCCCCGCAGGTGCCAGCACCGGCAGCGGTGAAGCTTTAGACAAGCGTGATGGCGGCAGCGCTTTTGGCGGTTATGATGTGACGGCGGCAGTTGATGCCGTGAATCGCGAATTGGCCCCTGCCCTGCTGGGTATGGATGCGGGCGCGCAAGCCGCGCTGGATGCGCGGCTGATCGCACGCGATGGCACGCCGCAGAAAACACGGCTTGGCGCCAATGCAACGCTTGCCGTTTCCATGGCTGCCGCGCATGCCGCCGCCGCGGCGGCTGGTGTGCCGCTTTGGCGCTATCTGGGCGGTGATGCGCCGGATTTATTGCCACTGCCGCAAATCCAGATTCTGGGCGGCGGCGCCCATGCCGGGCGGCGCGTGGATATCCAGGATTTTCTGGTGATGTGCCCGGCGGCGACCAGCTTTGCAGAGGCGCTCGATTGGACCGCGGAGGTCTATCGGGCCGCCGGCGCCATCATGAAGCAACGCGGCTTGCTGCAAGGTGTTGCCGATGAAGGCGGCTGGTGGCCGGCCTTCACCGCCAATGAACAGGCTTTGGAAACCCTTGTTGCCGCCATCGAAAAAGCGGGTTTTGCGCCGGGCCGGCAAGTGGCAATTGCGCTGGACATTGCAGCGACCGATTTCGGTAAGGGCGGGCGGTATAAGTTGGGTCTTGAGGGCCGCGAACTCGGCACGGATGAGATGATCCGCATGTTGCTCGGCTGGATCGCGGCCTACCCCATCGCCTCCATCGAAGACCCGCTGGCCGAGGATGACGCGGCGGGCTTTGCCGCCTTCACGCGCGAGGTGGGCGGGCGCATTCAGGTGGTCGGCGATGATTTCCTGGTGACGGATGCCGCGCGTGTGCGCTGGGCTGCCGCCATGGGTGCCGCCAATACCGTGCTGATCAAGCCAAACCAGCGCGGCACGCTGACCGAGGCCAAAGCCGCTTGGGATGCCGCGCGGGAAGTGGGCTTCGCCGGCATTGTCAGCGCCCGGTCTGGTGAGACCGAGGATGTCACCATTGTCCACCTGGCCGTGGGCTGGGGGGTTGGCCAGTTAAAGGTGGGTTCCTTCGCCCGGTCTGAGCGCATGGCGAAATGGAATGAGGCGCTTCGCGTGGAAGAAAGCCTCGGCGCCCGGGCGCGTTTTGCGGGCGGTGCCTATCTGGGGCGGTCCCGACCATGAAGGTGCTGCTGCATTATGATGCGGGGCCGGGACTGGCCGCGCAGCTCGCCGCCCTGCCGGGCCTTGATCTGACTATTTGTGCGGAAGCCGATACGGCGCTTTATGCGCGCCTGTTGCCGGAAGTTGAGGTGATCTGGCATGTGCTCCGCCCCATCACCGCCGCCGATATCGCCGCCGCGCCGAAGCTGCGCCTGATCCAGAAAATCGGTGTGGGCGTGAATACGATTGACCTGGAAGCCGCGCGCGCACGCGGCATTGCGGTGTGCAATCTGCCCGGGACCAATAGCCGGGCGGTGGCGGAGATGGCGCTGCTGCTGATGCTCGGCGCGCTCCGCCGCATAGCCTATTTTGATGCGGAGACTAGGGCCGGGCGGGGTTGGTCCCAGCCCCCTGCCCTACAGGATGGGCTGTTTGAACTGGGCGGGCGCAAAGTGGGCTTGGTGGGCTATGGCGCGGTGCCGAAACTGCTGGCGCCAGTGTTGCAGGCCATGGGGTGTGAGGTGCTCTACACCGCACGCACGCCGAAGCCCGAAGCGATCGGCACCTTTCGCCCGTTTGAGGCGCTTTTGGCCGAGAGCGATGTGGTCTCACTCCATATTCCCGAAACGCCTGAAACCCGAGGCCTGATCAATAAAGCGGCAATTGCACACATGAAGCCAGGCGCGGTGCTGGTGAATACGGCACGGGGCGGGTTGGTGGATCAGGCAGCGCTGGTAGCGGCGCTGAAATCGGGCCATTTGGCCGCAGCCGGGCTGGATGTATTCGCGGCTGAGCCACTGAACCCTGCCGACTCGCTGCTCGCCCTGCCCAATGTGGTGCTGGCGCCGCATATTGCGTGGCTTTCCAACGGAACATTTGCCCGGTCCTTCAGCATCGCGGCGGAGAATTGCCGGCAGCTTCGATCTGACAAGACATTACTGCACCGCGTAGCCTAGACACCAAGTCTTCGCGACAAAAGGCTGAAACCCATTGCAAAGATTAGTTTTCTGCCCCGGCTATACTCCTCACGTTAATGTCCTCGCCAACCAAAATTCCTTGTTACAACCCTCAGGTGAATTTTTCCCATTCATACTCGTATTCTGTTAGACTTCTCTGATGTCCAACCCAGTTGCCGCGCTAAACCGCTTCCAGGCGGATAGCTTTGAGCCTAAGAGCTTTCGTGAGCGGGGCGCGACCGTTCCTTTCACGACGCCCCTACTGCTCAATGCACGCATCCGAGCTGCAGCATCGGGGCGTGGGTTAGAAATGGTAGTGCCCAATCCATCAGGCGGGCTGGGTGCGCTGATCTTGCCTTGGTCGTCAATGTGCGAAATCTGTTCGCCAACACTATTTGATCGCCATCTGTGGGAAAACCTAGCGACAAGCCACGATATCTCACCCATCGGTATCCGCCTCGAGGCGCAACGACTTGCGGCGTCTGGCTTGGCTGGACGGCAGACCGCGCTGATGGCCAGGAACGCTCAACGCAGCGAACAGGAGAGTCAACGCGTCATTCGGGGCATCTTGGTTGCCAGCCTTATCTCCGCCACCGACGCGTCACGCAAATCTGCTCGGCGCCCCTCCGCCGAAGGTGAGGGGATAATTGCCCATGGGGGCGAACGCGCAGTAGCGCGTGCGGCGGCGATAGCCGGGATGCCTCTTTCAAATTTTACCACTGACCTTGAAGATTTGGCCTTCACCTTGAGTGGCGCAACGCCGGAATTGAAAGGTGTAGATGCGCGGGTACGCCAAATGCTGGCTGAACTTGAACGGATAGCGGACGAGATAGCGGAATGGGCCGCGCAGGAACCGCAGGAAGCCGCGCATGTTAAAGCGGCAAATTTTATCACCGCTAACGCCCGCCAAACTCTGCAATGCGGCGAAGTGGCTGTGGCCCAGACCGCGTCATTGATCGGCGATCTTGGCCTTTTGATACCAAAATGGCAGACGGAGAAGGATGCCATATTTGAACGTGCGCGAGCGCCCGATTGGGTCGTGGATGGCTGGAGAATACCCTTAGCACTATGGCACGCTACCGAGTACAAACAACGCCGTGCTGCTATATGGGAAATGGCGTTGATCGCGCCCGTACTTCCGCGTGAAGTAAAGTCCTGGCTGAACGCGTCCAGCAAATTTCTGGATACACCACCGCGCATCACACAAATAATTCGCGAAAAATCAGATTGGCGAAGCGGCAATATGATGGAACTGGTGGCGCGCAATGAAAATCTACTTTGTTATACGCTTCCCGTTGAGAACCGTATTTCTCGATTGGTAATACAGCCACGTAAAATCATCGTGGAACGCTTTAAGGGCAAAGATATAGCTGAAACTCAGGCCAGCTCAAACAAGAATTCACCTGAGATCTCCCGTAGGGCACCAAGCCGCGCTGAAAGCGTGTCGACTACATCCTTCGGGAGGCCCACAAAATCAAGTGAAACCCGCGCCTTAGGCGGCATGATCGAGGTTGCTTCTGACGCCGCACTGACGAAAATTGTAGCCTTGGTAGAACGTCTTGGTAAACCGGAAATGCATGCAGCGCTGCTTGGGTCTTCCTTGCGACGCCTAAAGCACCTTCGTCCCGCCAGGCCTCCCAATTTTATGCGCTTGCTTTTCATACCGCTTGCAGGCGCTTTAGTGGATCCGTTGCACTGGAGGCGCACAGAGCCGCGCATCCCACGTTCGGCACTCGCTCCTTTCTTGGAAGGACTCAAGCCGATTCTTGGCTCGCACGTCGAAGTGATAATGTCGCAATTGCGTGGCGCCAGCCTTGACGACGAAAAACTAGTTGACCGAGCAGGTAGGCAATTATGGGAAGCTGCAGGTTTGGCGGTGCCGCGTCTTCATTATGGTGACACCTGGTCAAAGTTAGGGTTTGGTCGTTCGGATTTTGATAACATCACTGCTCTAGCCGGCAGCTTGTGGCGCCATGCTGGTCCATTATGGGATGGCTTGAAACAAGTTGCAGGTGCTTGTCAGCCGGAAGGCCTGCGCATGGCGTTGATTGGGCCCGCCAATGAGAACAAATCAGTATTTTCCGCTTCTTTGGTTACGTTATTGCAACGTGCTGCATATCCTTCGAATTTTGTCTCTTTGTTTCAAGAACTACCAGTCCTTGTTACACCAGTAGTCGAAAACATCCTAAACAATTGGGTCATTGAAACTCTGCCGGACCTATGGGAGGAGGATTTCGCAACAGGCGCACATCTTGCCAGGGAAGTCGGTATGGTGATTTTGGCGCTTGAGGATCTACCGCGTGTCACTGCGAGGACCGATGCAAAGGAGCTTGTTTCCCATCGTCGCAATTTGGATCAATTCTGCAGCGCAGCCTATCGTGAGGTGGTCTTGGTGCATGTGACTCAAGCCCTGCTTGAATTGCCAGCCGAGGATACTGACGGTTTTGACCAGATCGAAAGCATGGCGCGCATTGGACGCAGCCTGGAAGATGCTGGCCGTCGTTTTGGATCGGCGAAGCCTTATGAGGAGCTCCAGGATGAATTTTGTGCGCAAATGGAAAAGTACCTGAAGGAAAAGCCGAGATCGGCTAGCGGGGCGATCCAAGTGGCTCGCGTTAAGGATATCCTTATCGGACAGGAAACGGGAGAACGATTTGTCTTCCGTCCACGCGTCCAGAGATTAAAAACTCGGTAATTTGAGAAGCCACCCATGCGTGATGCTTTCAGCAATTTCCACTACATTCAAACCTGCTATTTTCCCCTGACAGGGACGCCATGGGAAGCTGCCATCAGGCAGTGCTAAATTTGGCAATTTTTGTCTGATTTGACGCCTTTGAATTGATGGTTTGGCCCTTCGCCATATTGCCTATTTCGATGCCGAGACCCGCACTGGGCGCGGTTAGTCCCTGCCCCCCTGCCCCGTGGCGCAGAAGCTGCTCACCCCCGTCTTGCAGGCCATGGGGTAGGAGGTTTTGTACACCGCCCACACCCCGAGGCCCAAAATAACCAGCAGCTTTCGCCCGTTAGGGGCGCTTTGGGCGGAAGCCAATGTGGTGTCCCTCCATATCCCCGAAACGCAGGAAAACCGGCGCCTGATCCGTGAGGCGGCAATTGCACACATGAAGCCGGGAGCGGCGCTGGTGAATACGGCACGGGGCGGGTTGCTGGACCAGGCAGCGCTTGTGGCGGCGCTGCAATCGGGCCATTTGGCTGCGGGGGGGCTGGATGTTTTTGCCTCGGAGCCGCTGGACCCCGCCAACCCTTTGCTTGGCCTGCCCAATGTGGTGCCGGCGCCGCATATTGCTTGGCTTTCCACCGGGACTTTTGTCCGATCCTTCAGCATCGCGGCCGAGAATTGCCGGCGGCTTCAACGGTGCGGGGCCTTTTTGCATCGGGTGGTGTGATGACGGCGGCCTTCTCGTGCCTTGGGAATTTTCGCCGATGGGTTGAAGTAACCCGGACCAATTTCACTCTTGGCGTTAATCTCTTTACTAATAGAAAGCCTAGATCACTACCCCAAAGAGAAACCTTTCCAACTACGCTGTCCTTCTGATAAATTTTCCAAATGTCTAACTCTCTCACCGATCTTGACCGCTTTCGGTCGGATTCCTTTGAGCCGACGAGTTTTCGTGAAAGGGGCGCCACGATCCCTTTCACGACGCCTATGTTGCTCAATGCGCGTATCCGGGCCGCTGCGTCTGGCCGCGGCTTCGAAATGGTGGTCTCCAATCCTTCGGGTGGGCGGGGGGTGCTAATTCTGCCTTGGTCTTCCATGTTGGATATCTGTTCGCCAACACTCTTCGACCGCCATTTATGGGAAAGCTTGGCCAAAAGCGAAGACATTTCTCCGGTCGGCATACGCCATGAGGCGCAGAGGCTGGCAGCACTAGGCCTTGCCGGTCGCCAGGCTGCACTTGCCGCCAAGGATGCCCTGCGCCGAGAACAGACTAGCCAGCGTTTGATGCGCTCCATGCTGCTTGAAAGCCTCATCATCGCTACTGAAACGCCAAACGAATCGGCGGGTCGCGCTCATGATGGAGATGGACCAGCGTTCATGAAACGTGCCGAACGTGCTGTAGGGCGCGCGGCGGCTATAGCCGGGCTTCCTCTCGCGGACTTCACGACTCATCTCGAAGAACTGGCCATAGCCCTAAGTGGCGCCGCCCCGGAGATAGAAGGTGAGGATGCGCGGCTGCGCCAAATGATGGCTGATCTTCATCGGATGGCAGATGAAATCACTGACTGGGCAGGTGATCAGCAGCAGGAAGCTACTCATGCCATGGCCGCAAACTTTGTTGTGGCAAGCGCCCGCCAAACCGTGGAATGCGCTGAAGTTGCCCTTGCCCATACCGACGCACTGATTTCTGATCTTGGCCTGCTAATGCCGAAATGGAAGGCGGAGAAGTACAGCATTGTTGAACGCGCCCGGGGCCCAGATTGGGTCCTGGATGGCTGGAAGACGCCAATGGCGCTATGGCAAGGCGCTAGTCTAAACCAGCGCCGGACTTCCATTTGGGAAATCGCGTTGATCGCGCCCATCCTGCCACGTGAAGCGAAAGCTTGGTTGGGCGAGGTCAGCGATTGGCGGGACATGCCGCGCCGGATTACCCAAGTTGTGCGCGACAAATCAGATTGGCGTAGTGGCAGCATGATGGACCTGGTCGCGCGTAATGAAGACCTGATCGGTTTTTCCATTGCTTACGAAAACCGCATTTCCCCGATGGTTTTGCCGCGCGGCAAGACCAGCGTGGAACGCAAAATTCAACAAGCGGAAACCTCAGATCGAGAGATCATCCCCGGGAACGCCCAAGCGCCCGTTTCGAAAGAAGTACGCGTTGAAAAGGCCAAGCCTGCGAGACAAGAAAGCAGGACCAATGCTTTAGGGGAAACCCGTGCGCTGGGCGGCAAAATCGAAACCGCGTCTGACAAGGCGTTGAGCCAGATTGTGGCGCTGGTGGATAAGCTCGCCAATCCTGAAATCCACGCGCGTCTTCTTGGGCCATCACTGCGGCGATTGAGGCGCCTGCGCCCGCCACGGCCCGCAAGCCTCATGCGATTGCTGTTCTTGCCTCTTGGCGGAGCGCTGGTGGATCCATTGCAATGGCGGCGGACGGAAGGTCGCATTCCACGCACGGCGCTCGGCCCATTGTTGGAGTCGCTGAGCCAAGTCCTGGGCCCCCAGATCGATACGTTATCGGTGCAATTACGCGGTGGTAACCTTGAAGACGAAAAGCTAATTGATCGGACTGGTCGCCAATTATGGTACGCAGCAGGCGCTGTGGCACCGCGTCTTGTCTATAATGCCGCCTGGTCGCGCGCCGGATTGGCCGAGCCGGATTTCGACGCCATTATTTCTTTGGCGGGTGCTTTGTGGCGTCATGCAGGGCCGCTATGGGATGGCATGCAACAGGTTGTTGGTGATTGTCAGCCGGAAGCCTTACGTGCCGCATTGATCGGTCCCGCAAATGAGGGAAACCCGGTCTTCGCTGCCGCCCTTGATACTCTTCTGCAACGTGCCGAACGCCCTTCGAACTTTGTTGCCTTATTAAAAGACTTGCCGGCACCAGCCCTTCCGGTGGTTGAGGGTGTGCTGAACAACTGGATTGGCGCCACCCTGCCAGAATTGGCTGAGGATGATTTCGCGACCAGCGCGCGCCTTGCCAAGGAAATCGGCGCTGTGATTGCGGCGCTTGAAGCTTTGCCACGCATTACGGCCAAGACAGACGCAAAAGTGCTTGTTGCGCATCGGCGTAACCTCGATCAATTCTGCCGAACAAGCTACAGGGAAGTTGTTTCAATACACGTAATTCAAGCATTACTTGAAATGATATCCGAGGATAGTGAAACCATGGGAGAGATCGAGAGTATGGCAAGGGTAGCGCGTAGCCTGGAAGATACCGGCCGCCGCATCGGATCACCGAAGCCCTATGAGGAACTCCAGGAGGAATTTCGCGCAAAGATGGAAAGGCCACAGCAGGGGGAAGCTGGATCCGCGATGACGGCCATGGAAGTGGCACGGATCGAGGAAATCCTGATCGGCCATGAAGCGGCTGAACAGTTCCTCTCTCGCGCACGGCGCCTGGGGCTGAGAGACCGGTGATGGCAGAACGACGGCCGGCACTGCCCCCATTGGAAGCCCGCCACACTCCCGCATTAGCTGAATACCGCGCCAGGCAAGGACTAGCCCGTTTGGCGCGCCCACAGAAAATCCCGCGCCCCCGTCGGCGCCATATTCGAAATCGCGCTTGCCCGAAATCATGACGACTGAAGAATCCAAGCCTTCCTCCGAAGAAGTAGCCTCTTTCGCATCACTTGGCGCGAGCGTGCCCTTCACCAGCCACAGGCTTTTAGGGGCGCGAATCCGCCAGGGTGCAGATGGCCGCGGCTTCGAACTCATCCTGGTCAATCCTGCGCAGATAAAGGGCAGCTATGTCGTGCCATGGCGCGCCTTACCCGATATTGGTGCGCCCACCCTGTTCGATTTGCGATTGTGGGATGTTCTCTCGAAATTAGAAAAATTCTATCCAACATTCATGCGCCGTGAGGCGCTAAAGGTGGCCAGCGAAGGCATGGCAGGGCGAAACGTCGCCAGCGCTGCAAAGAAAGCGCTGGCGGAAGAACAGCACAATGAGAAAGTTCTGCTTGCGCAATTCGCAGCCCAGCTTGCTGGCGCACCACCCGCAAGCCTGTTGCACGCTTCCTATCAACGCACTGATGATCAACAGCAGCCAAAAGCACAAAAAATACTTGAGACACTTGATCCCGGATTGATCAAATCACTTCGCGCGCTTGCCGCGAGCCTTTCCTGCCTTGGCCCTTCGGTGGCGCCCGAGATGGCGCCGCTGATCCGCCTTAAGCATGAAATCGCTTCCATGCTCAGGGAATTTCGGGTCTGCCTTGAACAAGGCGAAAAGGATGGCGAAGCCCCAGCACTCCGCTTCCTGATCAGCGCGACCGAGACAATTTTGTATTATGTGGAGCTTTCTTGCGCGGAACTTGAAGCGCGCCTTGGCGATATGGTGGATCTGCTTGCCCGGCCAAGGATCAACGCAGCCAAAGTCCTTGAAAGGGCCAGACGAACGGAATGGCTGCTGGATGGCTGGGGCGTATTGGTCGCTATCTGGCGTCGCACCGCGCCGGAACTGCGCCACACAGCGATCTGGGAATTGGCCTTATTCGTGCCGCCTCTCCCGCGTGAGGTTCATGACTGGTTCACCTCGGATCAGGCACAATCTGCACCGCCCCGGCTCGCGCGCGTGATCTCCCAAGGCGCAGATTGGCGCACCGGGCGTCATCTGGAAATAACGGCACGCAATGAAGGCCTGATCGGCTTTACCCTGAATTACGAAAACCGCATGACCGAAGCCGGCCTTCGGCCTGCAACTAGGCAAGGGCGGGTTCGGATCGCCAAATACATCGCTACAGGCACGAAAAAACCACCCACACATGAAAGGCAAGACAGCGCTCAAAACCAAAAGCCGGCGGCCGCCGAAGGAATTGGTGGGCTGGCGGCAAACCTGATCGGAACCAGTGACGAAAACGTACTTCGCATCATTGCCATGATTGATCGCCTGCCAGATAGAACCAAGCTTGACGACCTAATAACCAATATCCGCCCCAGGCTGGCGCGGCTTGGTCCACCACGCCCGGTGACCATGACGCGGCTCCTTTTCCTGCCGCTTTCAGGGGCATTGGTGAATCGGGCTGCCTGGCGCCAAGACCCGGCAACGATCCCGCGCGCTGCGCTGAAACCTATCTTTGTGCTGCTGCGCGATCTACCAGGCGGTCATCTGACCGAAGCCGATGAAGCAACGCGCCACGCGCTATTCTCAGACCTAGCTGTTGTTGAGCATTATGGACGCCTGATATGGGAAGCGGCAGCCCGAATTTGCGAAAAAATCACCCCAGGCTCTCAGTGGGCTGATGCAGGTTTCACGCCCGAAGATTTTCGCACGATGATGCGCCTTGCAGCAGGCGTTTGGCGTCATGCGGGATCGCTTTGGGAAGTCCTCCGCCAAGGAACCGCGCCGGTTTCAACCGATCTGCTCCGTAGCGCTCTGACCGGACCAGCCAATGACGGCCCAGATGTTTTTCGCGCCGCCTTTCGTACCCTGCTTCTCTCCTCAGAAAATGCTGCGGCCTTCACTTCCCTTGCCTCAGGTATGCCGCCCGGTATTTCGGAAATAGTGATCCAAAGCCTGGAAGAATGGATCGAAACAGCGTTGCCCAAGCTTACAGAACAGGATCTGATCGAAGCGACAAACCGCGCGGAGGAAATCGGCAAGACACTGGAAGCATTGGCCCTTACGCCGCTTTTCCAGATCCCGCGGCGGCGCCAACAGCTTTCAGCCTTTTTTTGGCGGCTTGAGGAGCATTGTCGTGAAATGCTCCTTGAAATCATTGACGAAGAAATCCTGCCCGCCCTTGAGCCGAGCCCGGAAGCCTATTCTGATGATCGCTTCCTGATGCTTGAGATCCATGCGCGCGCAGCGCGTCGCCTTGAAATCCTGGGAAGGCATTTCGGCAATGATCCTGCCTATGAGGAAACCCATCAACGCCTGGTCAGGGCATTTTCGGCTGCCGAAAAAATCAAGGCGCAGCTTGGGATCACCGCGATGGATCTGGCGCGCCTTGGCGAAATTCTCCTCGGGCGAGAGAAGATTTCTTGACCTTAAAATTAAGGCGAATAAGCGGCTTCATTGCGCACTTGAGCGGCAGATAGACCCTGACGCGGCGTCCGGTGATTTGGGTCGTTATCTTTTCACCACATCATGGTGCGTAATCGTATTGTTCTACGTAAGCAGGTCATTCCCGAATTTTTAAGAACTTCATGCAAAACTCCTCCTCGTGAACGCCAAACCCGCATACGACCTTCATCACCTAAGCCCAAATCTCTATGAACCGGTGACTTTTATTGATCGCGGTGTGAATGTCCCCTTCACCACGC
>CAMCHA010000023.1 GCA_945874515.1 Asaia bogorensis | reverse complement strand
GAAGCCATGACCATGGCGGATAAGATTGTGGTCATGAACCATGGCCGCATTGAACAGGCGGGCGCGCCGCTTGAACTTTATGACCGCCCCGCCAATCTTTTTGTTGCCGGCTTCATTGGATCACCGGCGATGAATATGCTTGCTGGCCGTATCAAGGATGGCGCATTTATTGATGGCGGCGGCACGCACTGGCCCCTGCCGTCTGCCCATGCGGGACGTGAAGGGGCTGAGGTTGTTTATGGCATACGGCCAGAGCATCTCCGCCTTGATCCGAATGGTATCCAGGCGCGCATCCAGGTCGTGGAGCCCACGGGTTCCGAGACGCAGGTTACCCTGCGCATTGGTGAGATTTCCGTGATGGGCGCCTTCCGTGAAAGGATCGTGGCCAACCATGGGGATGCGTTGGCGGTTTCGCCTGACCTTCACCTTGTCCACATCTTCGATAAGGCTAGCGGGCAGCGGATTTAGCTTCGTTACAACATAACAACAGGGAGTGGAAACATGGCAAATATTATCACACGGCGTAGCATTTTGGGGGCTGGTGTCGGCATGGCCGCACTCGCCGCAGGGGGCGAAGCCTTGGCGCAAGGGCTGGTGCGTGGCGATGCGAGTGTCGCCGCGCCGCGCTTGCCGATTGAAAGCGGTGCCACACTGCGCATCCTGCGCCCGGTGCGTTTCGTGCAGCCAGATGAAGAAGTGTTCCGCGCCTCCGCTGCGCGTTTTACGCAGCAAACCGGTGTGCAGGTTCGCGTGGATTTTGTGGGTTGGGAAGATATCAACCAGCAAACCGCCGTCACCGCCAATACCGGCGCGGGGCCAGATTGCATCATCGGCTTTGGTGATTCGCCGCATATTTATGCGGATAAGCTGGTCGAGGTTTCAGATATCGCCGAATATCTCGGCAAGAAATATGGCGGCTGGATGTTTGTGGGCGAAAAGCTCGGCAAGCGCCATGGCACCAATAACTGGATTGGCTTGCCGTTTGGCGGTACCGCAGGCCCGCTGGTATGGCGCAAATCTGCGGTGAAGGAAGTGGGCTATGATGCGCCGCCTTCCGACCTGCCGGGCTTCCATGAAATGTGCAAGCGCTTGCGCCGGGCCAACAAGCCTTCTGGCTTCGCGCTTGGTAATGCGGTGGGCGATGGCAATGGTTTCGCCAATTGGCTGATGTGGTCCCATGGTGCTTCCATCTTAAATGAAAGCGGCGCGGTTTCGGTCAATAGCCCGGAAACACTAGCTGCGCTGAATTACCTGAAGGAACTCTACCCGACTTTTGTCGATGGCGGCACGATTTCCTGGGGTGATATCAGTAACAACCAAGCCTATGCCGCCAGTGCCTGCTGGGTAACCTCCAACGGCGTGTCGCTTTACTTTGCGCTGAAGAACGATCCTGCAACTCGTGCTATTGCGGAAGACACTGAACATTCCGTTATGCCGCTTGGGGTTGCCAATAGCTGGCCGAGCGCGCCGCTGACTTTGAACGCCATGGTGTTCAAGCATAGCCGCTTCCCCAATGCAGCCAAGGCCTTCCTGACCTTCATGATGGAACAGGAACAATATGAACCCTGGCTGAATGCAAATCTTGGCTATTGGGCGCATCCGCTCAACGCCTATCGCGCGGCATCCGTCTGGACCAGCGATCCGAAGATCACGCTGTTCCGCGATTCCATGAACAACCAGTTCTGGAATGGCTATAAGGGGCCGATTTCTGAAGCCTCCGGCCAGGCCAATGCCGAATATGTGTTGGTGCAAATGTTCGCTTCAGTCGCTGCTGGTCAGGCAACGCCGGATGCGGCCATGCGCGAAGCCGAACGCCGCGCGCGCCGGATTTTCCGTCGCGGTTGAACCAAACAAGGGCGGTCTTTCAACATAAAGGCCGCCCTCTGTCGGAGCCTCAGTAATGTCCAGCACAACCACCGGATGGGTCAGGCCGAAGATCGAGCAGAATTGGCTGATAAGGCTGCTCGATTGGAAGCCCTTCCTGATTGTCATCTGCCTGCTGCCCGCAATGGGGCTTCTGGCAGTATTCCTGACCTATCCGCTTGGGCTTGGGATCTGGCTTGCCTTTACGGACACCACCATCGGGCGTAGCGGGCGTTGGGTTGGGCTTGAGAATTTTGAATTCATGATGGAAGACCCCATTTTCTGGAATGCGGTCTTCTTCAGCGTGTTCTACACAGGGATTGCGACCATCGGAAAATTTGGGCTGGGTCTTTGGCTGGCGTTGCTGCTGAACAATCATCTGCCCTTCAAATCAATGCTGCGCGCCATCATCCTGCTGCCATGGATTGTGCCCACTGTGCTGTCAGCGGTCGCTTTCTGGTGGATCTATAATCCGCAATTTTCTGTCATTTCCTGGATGCTGATCGAACTTGGCCTGCGCGACACCAATGTGGATTTCATCAATACCGCCTGGCCCGCGAGATGGTCCTTGATTGCTGCCAATATCTGGCGCGGTATTCCCTTTGTCGCGATTTCACTGCTGGCTGGTTTGCAAACCATTTCGCCATCGCTTTACGAAGCGGCGCTTTTGGATGGATCAACCGCCTGGCAGCGCTTTCGCTACATCACCTTCCCGATGCTGCTACCCATTCTGGCGATTGTGATGACCTTCAGCATCATTTTCACCTTCACGGATTTCCAGCTTGTCTATGCCATCACGCGTGGTGGGCCGGTGAATTCCACCCATCTGCTGGCTACATTAGCCTTTCAGCGCGGCATTCCGGCGGGGCAGTTGGGCGAAGGTGCGGCGATTGCGGTTTCCATGATCCCCTTCCTCGTTTTCGCGACGCTCTTTAGCTATTTCGCCTTGGCGCGGCGCAAATGGCAGCAGGGCGAGAGCAATGACTAAAGCCGGGAGCAAAAAGCAATGAGCGCCACAACCCAAGCGGAAGCAACCGAAGCAAGCGCTGCCCCGCCACCTGAGACAATGGCCTGGGACAGCAAGGCACGGCGGATGGTCACCATCTATCTGCCGCTTGCGTGCTTTCTGATCATTCTGCTGTTTCCTTTCTATTGGATGACGATCACGGCTTTCAAACCGAATGCGGAGCTTTACGATTACAAGACACATAATCCCTTCTGGATCACCTCTCCCACGCTGGATCACATCCGGTTGCTGCTGTTCAATACGGCTTATCCGAAATGGTTGATGACGACGATGATGGTGGCGGTTGGCGCGACTGTTCTTTCGCTCATCAGTTCAACACTTGCGGCCTATGCCATCCAGCGTTTGCGCTTCACGGGTAGCCAGTATGTGGGGCTTGGGATTTACCTTGCCTATCTGGTGCCGCCTTCCATCCTGTTCATTCCACTCGCGACCATGGTGTTCCAACTTGGGCTGTTTGATTCACCCTTTGCGTTGATCCTGGTCTACCCGACCTTCTTGGTGCCCTTCTGCACCTGGCTGCTGATCGGCTATTTCAAATCCATTCCCTATGAGCTTGAAGAATGCGCGCTGATTGATGGCGCCACACGGCTGCAAATCCTGCGTCAGATTACGCTGCCGCTTGCGGTGCCGGGGCTGATCAGCGCTGGCATTTTCTCCTTCACGCTGTCTTGGAATGAATTCATCTATGCGCTCGCCTTCATTCAATCGAGCGAGAACAAGACAGTGCCGGTCGCGATCCTGACCGAATTGGTCACCGGCGATGTCTATCAATGGGGCGCGCTGATGGCGGGCTCACTTTTGGGGTCGCTACCGGTTGCGATCTTCTATTCCTTCTTCGTGGATTACTACGTTTCCTCCCTGACCGGCGCGGTCAAGGAATGAGCTGAAAAGGACCTATCTCATGGCGAAATTTACCATCCTGACGCCCGCGGCGGCGTCCTTCACCACCTCTGGCGGCGGCTATGATTATGAGCTGGAAGCGCTGGAAGGCATGGGCGTCGAGATCATCGAATGCCAGCCGAATGAAAAGGACTTCATCGCCAAGGCAGGTCAGGCGGATGCGGTTTACGCGAAGGGCATGCAATTCAATGCCAAGATGATCAAGGCGCTGAAGAAGTGCCGCATCATCGCGCTTGGGTCCGTGGGCGTTGATTATGTGGATGTGGCAGCGGCAACCGCGCAGGGCATTCCGGTCACGAATTGCCCTGATACCTTCATCGAAGAAGTGGCGGACCACGCCATGATGCTGCTGTTGGCCACGCATCGGCGCTGCATCGAACAGGACCGGATGGTGCGTGAGGGCCGCTGGGGTGAAGGGCGCCCACAATTGCTGCAAATCCCGCGCCTGATGGGCCAAACCATGGGCTTCATCGGCTTCGGTCGTGTGGCCCGGGCCACCGCAATTCGCGCCCGCGCTTTTGGCTTGCACATGAAGGCCTATGATCCCTTCGTGGAAGAACTGACCATGTCTGCGCTTGGCGTGGAGCCAGCGAGCCTTTCTGATTTGCTCTCAACCTCTGATTTCGTGTCCATGCATTTGCCGGATACCCCCGAAACGCGCGGTTTCTTCAAGGAAAAGCACTTCAAGCAAATGAAGAAGAACGCGCTTTTCATCACCACGGGCCGCGGCCCGACAGTGGAAGAAGCCGGGCTGATCAAGGCGCTGCAGAAGGGCTGGATTGCGGGTGCGGGCATTGACGTGTTTGAAATTGAACCGACCAAAGCGGGTAATCCGCTGCACAAGATGCAGAATGTGATCCTGTCGCCGCACAACGCCTCCGCCTCCGCGCGGTTTGATCCGGCGCGCAAGCGCCGTGTGGGGCAGAATGTCGCGCTCGTGCTTTCTGGCCGTTGGCCGCTTTCCTGCGTGAACCCCACTGTGCTGTCGGATTCCAAGCTGAAGCGTTGGCAGCCCTATTCCATGGAACGCGGGCCGAATTCGTAACAGCCAAAGGCGCATTACATGTCTGAAACTGAAAACCCCGTCCTTCTGACGCGGGAAGGGCCGGTGGTGCGCCTGACACTCAATCGGCCGCATCGGCGCAATGCCATGTCGGCCGCCATGGGTGTTGCCTTGGATGCCGCACTTGATGCGCTGGAGAAAGACAGCTCCGCGCGCATCATCATCTTCTCAGGCGCTGGCGGGCATTTCTGCGCGGGGCTTGATCTGACCGAAGTGGGCTCCCAGGGGACCGAGGCCGAACGCCTTGCCGCCGCGCAGCAGCGCAACCACGCAACTGGGCAGCGTTTCATAAGGCTTTGCAACCTGCCGCAAGTGGTGATCGCCGCTGTGCAGGGCTCAGCCCATGCGGGCGGGCTTGGCTGGCTTTGCGCGGCCGATATCGCCATTGCTACGGCTGATGCGCGCTTCGCCGCGCCTGAGGCCAAACGCGGCCTGGTGCCAGCGCAGATCCTACCCTGGATGGTGCGGCGCATGGGCCGCAGCAATGCCGCGCGCATGGTGCTGCAAGGCAATGTGATTGACGCGCCTGAAGCCGCGCGCATTGGCCTGGTGCATCAGATAGTGGCTGATGTGGCCGCTTTGGAAGCGGCTATTGCGGCGGTGATTGCGGATTGCCGGCAGGGCGCGCCGCGTGCCTTGGCGGAAACCAAGAAGCTGCTCGCCGCACTCGGCCCACTTTCGCCAGATGGTTACGCGGAAGCCGGGGCGCTCGCCTTTGCGCGTTGCGCGTCCGGCGATGAAGCGCGCGAAGGCATTGCCGCCTTCAAGGAAAAGCGCCCCCCTAACTGGGCGTCCTGAGCGTCAGGCCCACCAGCGCGGAGACCAGCAAAAGCTGTGCTGCCGTCAGGATTTGCGGCACCATCCAACTTCCGGTCAGGCTGACCAGGGTCGCGAAAATCGAAGGCCCCGCAACATAGCCGAGAAAGATGAAAATCGTCGAACCCGCGGTTGCATCCGCAACCTTGCCTGGGGGCGCAAGCCGCGCGGCTTCCGCCAGTGAAATGCCATTCCAGGAAGCGCCGAAAAATCCTGCCAGCGCGCATATCAGCGCGAGCGGCCAGAAGCCGGAATCATCCGGTAGCAGGGCCAAAGCAAGGACGGCGCCGCTAGCGACAAAGCCCTGCGCCACCAGATTTGCCAAAGCATTGCCCGTCCGGTCAGCTACCCAGCCCAATAGAATGCGCGCCACCACCCCGGCGAATTGCATCGCGGCAAAAACACTGCCGGCCAGCACCAGATCAAAGCCGCGCTTTTCCACAAGCCAAGTGACGGTGAAGGAAAACAGGCAGCCCTGGCAAATGGCGAAGGAAACCGATAACGCCGTGACGCGCCTCAGCACCGGGTTCTGTTTGAATGTCGCCAATGGGGCGCTGATGGCGCGCGCTGAAAAAATGTCATGTAAGTGTAACCGCTGCGCGCGATTGCGGTCCGCATCAAAAGCTGGGCGTAGCGGCTGGATCACCAGAATGGCCAGCACGCCAACGCCAAAGGCCAGCATCAGCGCAGCCGGCCAGCCATAGGCCAGCGCAACTGGCGCCGCGACCAGCCCGGCCAAAGCGCCGCCGGCGGGCGCGCCCGCCTGTTTGATGGAAAAGATCAGCGAACGATGCGCAGGCGGCGCGGTTGCCGCCAGCATGCGGCTGCCGGCGGGCGGTGTTGGCCCATAGCCAAGCCCGAGCATGAAGGCGGCGAGGAATATCGCCCAAGCATGGCCAAGGCTTGCGACCAATAACGCCGTCACCGCCACAGCAGTACCCAATTGCAGCATGCGGACAGGCCCCATGCGCGCCAGAAACACACCGCCAATCATCAGATAAAGCACCGTCGCAAGCGCAGTCAGGGAAGAAAGATTGCCGACCCGTTCCGGCGCCAACCCCGTGCTCGCCATGATCAGCGGCGCGATCACCGGCAGGCTTTGGCCCATGAAGGAGGCGACCATTTGCATCAGCATGGTGGCGCCAAGGGCGAAGACCCAGTGATTCATGACAATCATTTAGCCAGCTTCATGGTATCCCGGCCAGGGGGTGCCCTGCTGACACTTTCGCGGAACCTCAATATATGGGCATCGATTCAAAACCTTGCCGAGGACCCCCATGCCCCATTCTGACGAATTTAAGCCGCTTCGCCCCTTAGCCGCCCTCATCTTTGGGTCGCGCTGGCTGCAATTGCCGCTCTATCTGGGGCTGATCGTGGCGCAATGCGTCTATGTCTATAAATTCCTCAAGGAATTGGCCCATTTGGTGCTGGACGCATCAACGTTCAGCGAACAGCAAATCATGCTCATCGTCCTTGGCCTGATTGATGTAGTAATGATCGCCAATCTGTTGGTCATGGTGATCGTTGGCGGGTTTGAAACCTTTGTTTCGCGCTTGAAACTTGCTGGACACCCGGATCAGCCGGAATGGCTGAGCCATGTGAATGCCAGCGTGCTCAAGATTAAACTCGCCATGGCGATTGTCGGCATTTCCTCAATCCATCTGCTGCGGACCTTCATTGAAGCCGGCAATCTGGGCTCCCCCAATGCAGCCTTCACCGAAACGGGTATCATGTGGCAGACCATTATCCATTCCGTCTTCGTTGTCTCGGCGATCGGCATTGCGCTGGTTGATCGGCTTTCCACTGTGCCGACCGGGGTGAAATCGGGGCATTGACGTCCGGGTTGGAGATTTTCCGCTTTCCTGAGACGCCGTAACGTATTAAAACAGTCATCTTCCAAGCCCCGGGACAAGGGCGCTGGATGGTTTTGCTCAACCTTTTCGAACAGGGAGCGTCCCATAGTGGAACGTCGTAATTTCATCAAACAGGCAGGCTTTGGCACCACCGCCGTCGCCGCCACCGCTCTTGCCACACCGGCGCTGGCCCAGGCCATGCCGGAAATCCGTTGGCGCCATACCTCGGCCTTCCCGAAATCTCTCGATACGCTGTTTGGCGGCACGGAGCTTTTCGCCAAGGTCATGAACGAAATGTCCGATGGCAAGTTCCAGATCCGGATTTTTGCCGCGGGCGAAATCGTGCCGGCGCTGCAGGTGTATGATGCGGTGCAGAATGGCACGGTGGAATGCGGCCAGGACGCAGCCTATTACCATTTCGGCAAGGACCCCTGTTTTGTTTTCGAAACAGGCCTGCCCTTCAGCCTGAACCAGCGGCAATATTATTCCTGGCTGCGCAATGGCGGCGGCCATGAACTGATCAATGATTTCTACCGCCCGCTCGGCGTGCGGTCCTTCACCTTCGGCGGCACGGCCTGCCAGATGGGTGGCTGGTTCCGTAAGGAAATCAACACGGTTGAAGATTTGCGCGGGTTGAAATTCCGCGTGGGTGGCTTTGCCGGCAATATCCTGCGCCGCCTTGGTGTTGTGCCGCAGCAGATTGGCGCTGGCGATATTTATCCCGCGCTAGAACGCGGCACGATTGACGGCGCCGAATGGGTCGGGCCGCATGATGATGAAAAGCTCGGCTTCAATAAGGTCGCGCGCTTCTATCATTATCCCGGCTGGTGGGAAGGCGCTTCCTGCGGCACGCTCTTCATCAACGAACGAGCCTGGAATTCCATCCCCAAGATCTACCAATCAATGATCGAAACCGCGGCTGGGCTCGTCACCGCCTCCATGGTGCCGAAATATGACGCTCTGAACCCGCAGGCCATGAAGCGCCTGATTGCGGGTGGTACGCAATTGAAGCCCTTCTCTCGGCCCGTGCTGCAGGCCTGCTATGATGAATGCTGGAAGTATTATGATGAAGTTGCAGCACAGAACGCCAATTTCAAGCGCATTCTGGATAGCATGAAGGCGTTCCGCCCCGATGAAATTGCCTGGTTCCGTGTGGCTGAAGGCACCTTCGACAACTTCATGCACGCGATGTCGGCTTCTGGCCGCGTCTGATCTGCGTGCATAACCCGCTTCGGCGGGGATTTCTCATCCGATCAGGTGGCAGCATCTGATCGGATTTTTTGTGTCTGGCGACCAGTCAAAAGAAAACCCCCAAGGCAGTCTGCCATGGGGGTTTCTTTTTTGCGCCTTTAGGCGGGTGTCGCCAGCTACCTCGGCGGTCCGAAGCTTGGCGGCGGCATGTCATCTTCTTCCACCGGCGGTGCGCTTTCTATTCGGATCGTACTCGGGTCAATCCCATGCGGCTTATCCAGGAAGAAGGTGACCGTGATCGGCATGAAAATCACGATCGCCACCATGATCAGCTGCAAGCCCACCCAAGGCAGGGCGCCCCAATAAATATCCGCACTGCTGATGGATTTCGGGATCACGCTGCGGAGATAGAACAGCGCAAAGCCAAAGGGCGGGTGCATGAAGCTGGTCTGCATATTCACGCAGAGCATGACGCCGAACCAGATCAACGCCGCATCCGCACCCACGACTGGCTCAAGGACTTTCTGCGCCACTGGCGCCAGCATGGGCACGATGATGAAGGCGATTTCGAAGAAATCGAGGAAGAAGGCCAGGAAGAAGACCAGCAGATTGACCGCGATCAGGAAGCCCCAAACGCCGCCTGGCAGGCTGGTCAGCCCATGTTCCACCCAAAGATTGCCATCCACGCCGGCGAAGACGATGGAGAAGCAGGTCGCCCCCACCACAATGAAAGCCACCATGGAGGTGATGCGCATGGTGGCGCGCATGCCTTCCACAATCAGATCATGCAGGGGCTTGTCCTGCCAGGCACGCCAGCAGAGCCAAATGACCGATGCGAAGAATACGGAGAAGCTGATGCGAAACGGCACAGTCTTCATGCCGACCGTATAGGCAGCGACCAGACAGCCGGCTACGGCGATCAACCCGGCGGCATAGGCCGTCTGATCCATTTTGGTCATTTTTGTATTGCGCAGCACGGCCAGGATGATGGCGCCAACGGTGCCCAACGCACCGGCTTCGGTCGGCGTTGCCAGGCCCAGCATGATGGTGCCGAGCACCAGGAAGATCAGCACCGCGGCGGGGATGATGCCCCACATGCATTTGATCAGCAGCGGCCGGCCCGTAAGAGTGCGCGGCACTGGCGGCAAATCCTGCGGCCGGATGATCGTCAGGAACCAGGTATAAAGCGCGAAAAGCGCGATCTGCAGCAGCGAAGGCCCCCAGGCGCCCAGATACATATCGCCGACGGACCGCCCCAACTGGTCGGCCAACACCACCAGCACCAGCGAAGGTGGCACCAACTGCGTGATGGTGCCGGATGCAGCAAGCACGCCGGTCGCGTATCGGATATTGTAATTGTAGCGCATCATTACGGGCATGGTGATCAGCGCCATGGCGATCACCTGCGCGGCCACGGTGCCGGTGATGGCGCCCAGGATGAAGCCCACGATAATGACCGAATAGCCAAGGCCGCCCTTCATCGGGCCGAACAACTGCCCCATGCTTTCCAGCATATCTTCCGCCAGCCCGCATTTCTCCAATATCGCGCCCATGAGCGTGAAGAAGGGAATGGCGAGCAACAAATCATTGGCCAGAATACTACCGAAAATGCGCCCCGGTATGGCCTGCATGAAGTCTATGGTGAAAAAGCCCTGCGCCATGGAAATCATGCCGAAGAACAGGCCCACAGACGCGAGCGAAAAGGCCACCGGAAAGCCAATAATCAAGAATACGACCAGCCCCACGAACATCAGGGCCGGCATCCACTCCAAAGGTATCATTGCACTGGCCTCTCGTAATGAGCTTCAAGGTCGGGGATGTCATAGCCACGCAACGCAGCAACGCGCTTAATGAGTTCCGAAATGCCTTGCAGCGTCAGCAGCCCAAAGCCCAGAGGGATCAGGAATTTCACTGGCCAGCGCAGCAAGCCGCCGGCATTGCTGGACCATTCATTCATATGGAAGGACTGGTAGAAGAAGGGCCAGGAAAGCCAGCCAATCAGGATGCAGGCCGGCAGCATGAAGACAATAATGCCCGCAATATCCAGGATGATCTGACCGCGACGCGATAGGTTCATGTACAGGATATCCACCCGCACATGTTCATTGCGCTTGAGCGTATAACTGGCGCCGAGCATGACGATGGCGGCATACATATACCACTGCGCTTCAAGCCAGGCGTTGGAGCTTATGTCGAAGCCGTAGCGCATCATGGCATTGACGGAGCTGACCAGGACGGCGAGCAGCACAAGCCAATCGCAGACCTTGCCGATATTCTGATTGATCCAGTCGATAAACCGACTGAACGCCAAGAGTGGCGCCATGAAGCGAATACCCCCAATTTGAACTTTCGCCCCGCTCGAGTGGCGGGATTCTATGACGATTAAGTGAAAGCTACCGGAGGCTTCAGCAAAAGGAAACTACTTCATAGGGTTGAAAGCGCGAGATTTTGGAAAATCCCCCCCTTCGCGCCCGTTCCCAGGCCTGCCAGTATGAGTGTTCCGAGAGCGGGGCAGAACCTGGTCCGGCCAAAGCAGGAGGAAATCATGAATCGTCGCCATATCCTGGCTGCCGGGGCAGGGCTGCTTGCCGCCCCCGCCGCGCGTGCCCAAGCCTATCCGGCGCGCCCCATCACCATCATTGCCGCGGGTGCCGCGGGCGGGCCGACCGACACCATCACCCGCATCGTGGCCGATAGTCTAAGCCGGCATATCGGCCAATCCGTGGTGGTGGAATCGATTGGCGGTTCCGTGGTGGGGCCGCAGCGTTTGGCCCAGTCCCGCCCGGATGGCTACACGCTGATGATCAACAACATCGGCATGGCCGCGAGTGCCACCTTGTACCGGCGCTTACCCTATCAAGTGCCGGGCAGTTTTGCCCCCCTTGGCATTGTCTCAGACGCTGCCATGACAGTGATCACCCGGCTCGATTTTCCGGCAGCCAACCTGCGCGAATTGATGGCGGAAATGAACCGCAAGGGCGATGTGATCAATTTGGCGACCGCTGGGATCAGCTCTGCGGCCAATCTGTGCGGGCTATTGGTGCAGCAGGCCGCCGGCGCCAAGGCAACCACAGTGGTTTTCCGTGGCACCGCCCCCGCCATTGCCGAACTCATGGCCGGGCGCATTGATATGCTTTGCGATCAGGCGACGAATACCGTGCCCTATATCCGCGATAATCGCGTGAAGGTTTTCGCGGTGAGCAGCGCTCAGCGCCTGGCCGGCCTGCCCAGCGTCCCCACCACCACTGAGGCCGGATCGCCCGGCATTGCCATGTCCACCTGGCATGGGCTTTACGCGCCCGCCGGCACGCCTGAACCGATCCAGGAACATATTTCGGCGGCCTTGAGGCTGGCCTTGAAGGACGAACGGCTCCGTCAGCGCTTTGCTGATCTGCTGACTGATGTGCCGTCGGATGAGCGCGCTTCCATCGCCTTCCACCGCCGCTTCGTGGCCGAGGAGGTGGGTCGCTGGCGGCCCATCATTGAAGCCGCCGGCGCTTACGCGGATTAAGCGGGTAGGGAGGGGCGTGATCC
>CAMCHA010000022.1 GCA_945874515.1 Asaia bogorensis | reverse complement strand
GCCAAAGCGCCAGCGGAACGGGCGAGACCCTTGGTGGCGATGCTTGCGTCATTCATGCCGCTTGTTTCCTGCCAAAGACCCGGGTGCAGAATTCCGGGTAGGTTTCCATCATTTCATCACAGATCGGCCCGCGCAGCAGCGCGAGTTCTTCCGGCGTCGGGTCTGGCGTGAAGGGCACATCGCCTGTCACGTCAAACGTAAAGCCGGTTGCTTCACGCACACTTTCCACCGTCTCACCAGGATGCACACTCTCCAGCGAGAACCGCGCGCGATCAGGGTGGAAGCGAAACACGCAGCGCCCCGTCACCAGCGCCTGCGCCGTGCCGCGGCGAAACACGCCGGGCGGGGAGACACCGGGGGCGGAGATGTTATCCACCTTCTCCACAAAAACGCGCGGCGTGTGTTCTTCGCGGAACAGGATGGTGCGCGGTGTCATGAAATACATGAAGGCCGAACCAAAGCTGCCGGGAAAACGCACACCCATGCCGGGCCATTCGCCGGTGCCGACCAGGTTCAGGTTGGCGCTGCCATCAATCTGCCCACCGCCCAGGAAGAACAGATCAATCCGTCCCTGGCCGGTCAGGTCAAACAACTCGCGCGTGCCTTCCGTAAACGGATTGCCGCTGCGCTTATGCAGCAGCGAAAGCCGCACAGGATTGCCTTGCTTCTTCACCAGCCAACACGCCGCCGCAGGCATGGGCGATGCCGCACCAACCGCGATGTGGCGGGCGGGCGGCGCGCTCGGGTCCAGGATCAGCTTCGCCAGCGCAACGGCGATGCGTTCTTCCAGCTTGATCTCGGTCATTCTGCGGCCTGTGCTTTTTGTTCAAACACTTCGCGCGCGCACCAGGCAGCAAAACCTTCTTCGCTCCGCGCCATGCGGGCATATTCGCTGACATAAGCGCCATCAAAGCCATATTCATCAAGCAGCGCCACCGGGCGCGCGCCGCGCTCAGCAATGGCGATGCCACTGATATAGGTGGCGTTGATGGCGCCGGAGGCGAGGCGTTCATCTTCCAGGAAATTGCCCGGCACCACGCGTTCCACCGTCACCAAGGCGCGCTTTGATGCATGCGCGATGGTGGCGCATTCGCGCCGCCGCCCGACCCAGACATTGCCTTCCTCATCCGCCATCAGCGCATGGAAGCAGACGAAATCAGGGTTTAGCGCGGGCAGCAGCACAATCGGGTCTTCGCCATCCGTCGCGAAGGGGTTTGGCACCACTTTCCAATCCGGCCGATTGGCCAGGATATCGCTGCCGATCAACCCACGCAGCGGCATGAAGGGCACGCCTTTTTCAGCGGCTTGCAGCATGGTGTGAATGGCGGGGCAGGTGGCATCAATCACCTTGATCTTCCCCGCGCGCAAGGCAGCGCTGAAGCGCGGCGCGAAGCCGGCCTCACCAAGCGAAACCGCGCTGGTCTGCACGCTGGTGACGCAGCCAGCGCCGATCAGTATATCCGTGGCAAAGCCCGAAACCGGCACGCCCACCAGGCGCAGATTGCGCACCCCGCGCCGGATCAACGCCTTGGCCAGCGCGACCGAGGGCAGGGAATTATCGGGGGGCAAAGCGAGCATGGCCCCATCGGGCACCTCGGCGGCCAGCGCTTCCAGGCTGATCGGGTTCATGACGTTCTCCTTTCTCTTCGCGCGCGACAAAACCTGCCGCTTTCTTCAGGATGTCTTGCTCCGCCCGGAGTCGGACGACATCATTCTTCAAGGCGGCAATCTCGGCCAAATCGGCCTGCATCTGCCCGTTCCCGGGAAAGGCGGCAGCAGGACCCACGCTTCATTCCAGCACCCAGCTCCGAAGAACGCTCTCGGCGATATCCAAATCACGGGCAGCCTCGGCAACCGCCACGCCACGATCTGTCACCAACCTTACTGCATTGATCTTGAACTCGCAGCTGAACTTCCGCCTCGTCATATATAGTCTCCGGCTTATGGGTCACGATCTTACCTTCGTGTCCATCAAACTGGCAGTGGCTCAGCCTTAATGCTGGTCATGATGTCTGGACTGACTTGCAATCTCGATTGATTGCTTTGCCGCCATCAAGGGGGAAGTCAGGACCGGAACGCCCACATCCTCGAACATTTGCGCAGCAACATGCATCGAGGCCTGAGCAAGCACGATGCAATCGACGCCCCCAAGCTCACCAAGTCTTTCCTTTGTGCTTCGGGAAATGCTGTCGGCAAAGCCGTTGATATCGCCGGCTTCGAAGAAGGGCCAAGCGGTATCGCACAAGTGAACCTCGACATTGATCTTCTTATTCAATTGAACCGCGCATTGCTCCAGAAGAGCAATGGTTGGCGAGCGAGTGCTTTCAAGACAGATCGCCACAAGAACGCGTCCGCCGATTCTGCACGCTTCTTCCATAACGGGGCGGTCGATTCGGACAACATGACCGAACTTCTCCGCAGCACTGTCGGCCAAAGGGCCAAGTGTCGAGCACGTACACACTACTGCATCGGCAGAAGCTAGATCAGCTAACGCTTCCATTGTTTCTGCCCTGACAGACTCCAAACCGTGAGAGCGTGCGCGCGCCAGCAGGTCTGCCTCTACACGGTGGACCAGCCGAGCATCGCTTTCGAGGTCTGCAAAGATGCGGTCAAACGTTGAAATGTGCACGTCCGCAGTGTGCAAAAACGAAATACGCATGCTGGCCTTCCATGACTCGGAAAAAAATTTGCCGGCTATCAGTGTATTGGCTTTATCAGTCAGGTGACAAATGGAACGAAAGGCACGCGTTCCCGCGATGCGACCCGTTGTACCAGATCATCAACGACACTCAAGAAATGGGCGGACCTGTTGTGGGCATCCCATCCCGCTTGGTTCACGTATAGTTCGTACACGAAAAAGGCCAGAGGGTTCGTTGGTGATCGATAAGGCATGAAGAACTTCACGCCCGGTTCTGCCATGGTCGGAGCGACTAGCCGCTGCAATATATCAGCAACCGCGTCTCCTTCGCCTTCTTTCGCTACAAGATGAATCGCCACGACGAACCCAGAGTTGAGGTTGGCCGCAGTTGGATCAATGTATGTCATGGTCGTCTCAGCTCCGATGCATAAGCATGCGCAGACCTGCAAAGGCAAAAAACACGCCCAGCACACCTTGGATGGCCCGACGGGCTCTGCCGTAGAGGCGAACCATAACCGGTGTCGAAAATGCTATGGCGTAAAGCGTGTGGATGATGACTGATAACAGAAATGTTCCAAGAACGATGGCTGCACTAACCCAAAGCGGCGCGCCGTCCTTCAAGCCCAATGAAATGATGGCAATCCAAGCAAGTGCCGCCTTGGGATTGGTCATCTGGATAACGTAGCCTCGGCTGAAATATCCGAATGGAGTGCGACGCCCCCCCGCCAGCTCCTTGGCTTCGATATCATGGCGCGAGGCGGCCGACTTGAGCGACTTATAAGCGAGCCACAAAAGATAAATGCCGCCAAAAATCTTGATGGCAAAAAGGGCCCATGCATAGCTGGCCACAATAGCTGACAATCCGAATGCCGTGAGGAGGCCCCAAGTGAATGAGCCTGCGGACACGCCGAAAGCTAGTGCCATGCCGGAGGCGCGGCCGACGCTCATCGAAGTTCCGATGACCGCTAGGATGTTAGGCCCCGGACTTGCAATTGCGAGCAGGAAGGCTGCGTAAGAAAGAAGGATGCCCGGGAGATAGAGACCAACATCCTGCATAGTAGCGCTTCCATTTGTTGAGACTTTTTTACTATGGTGGGCGGGTGACCGAATTGCAATCGAAAACCGTGAGCCGCTATGGACTACGCCAAGCCCGGTTGGCTGCTGGGGCTAGTTTCCCCTCGGTGCGTGGCCTGGCTGTTTAGGCTAAGAAGCGCGCATGAACGCCGCGACGCTCACTTCAAAACGCCTGATCCTCCGCCCCTGGCGGGATGAGGATCTTGACCCGCTTTTCGCCATCAATGGTGATCCGGAAAGCATGCGCTACTTCGCCGCCACCATGAATCGGGCTGAGAGTGATGCCTGGGCGGCACGGCTGCGCGCGCATTTCGCTGAGCATGGCTGGGGTTTTTGGGTGGTGGCCGAAGCCGCGACAGGCGATTTTGTGGGCGTGGTGGGGCTGATGACTATTCCTTGGCAGGCTGATTTCACGCCGACGGTGGAAATTGGCTGGCGCATTGGCCCGCGCTTTCGCCGCCTGGGCTATGCCGAAGAAGCGGCGCGCGCCGCCTTGGCGCATGGCTTCGGCACGCTTGGGCTTTCTTCCATCGTCGCCTTCACCGTGCCGGGCAATGCTGCTTCCTGGAAGCTCATGGAAAAGCTCGGCATGACGGCGGCGGGCGAATTCGACCATCCGCGCCTGCCGGAAGGCCATCACTATCGGCGCCATTTGCTTTATCGTTTGGACCAGGCCGGCTGGCGTGACGGCGCCCGCTTGGGGTGATAGAGGCTTCGCGCCCAAGCCCGATTCAAGGATTGCCCACCATGCCCGTCTCTCGCCAGGAATTTCGCGACGCCATGGCTAGGCTTGGGGCGGCGGTGAATATCATCACCACCGATGGCGTGGCGGGCAAAGGCGGCATTACCGCAACTGCCGTCTGTTCCGTGACAGATGACCCGGCCACTTTGCTGGTCTGCCTCAATCGCACCAGCCCGCGCAGTGCGCTGTTTTTGGCGAATGGCGTGCTTTGCGTGAATACGCTCGCCGCCGGACAGCAGGGCGTTTCCGACGCCTTTTCCGCGCCGAGCGGCGCATTGGACATGGCAGCGCGCTTTGCTGCGGGGGCATGGACCAACCTGGTCACTGGGGCGCCTGCGTTGGATGGCGCTGCGGCGAGTTTCGATTGCCGGATTACGGAGGTGATGGAACAAGGCACGCATAGCGTGGTCTTCGCGAGTGTTGAGGCGGTGCGCTTTGCCGATATGCAGGCCGGCTGCCTGATGTATTACGCCCGCGGTTATCATGGCCTGCCAGTGGCGACGGCGTGAAAACCCTTTACAGAGGCAAGGCCTCCGCCTAACCCCCGGCGCCCATGTCCTTCTTTGAAATCCTGCCGCCTTCGGTCCTGTTTTTCGCGCTCGGCTTCGCGGCAGCTGCGTTGCGTTCTGATCTTTCCGTACCCGATGCTTTGGCGAAAACCCTCTCGCTTTATCTGATGATGGCGATCGGGCTGAAGGGCGGCATTGCCATTGCGCAACCTGGTGCATCGGTGGGTTTGGTGCCGGCGTTGATGGTGGGCATTGCGCTTTCTGCGTTGATGCCGCTGCCGGCTTATGGGCTGCTTCGCGCCGCCACGCCGCTTGATAAGGCAACGGCGGCGGCGGTCTCGGCGCATTATGGCTCGGTCAGTGTGGTGACCTTTGCCGCGGCGGTCGGGCAGTTGAACGCGACCAATACGCCTTATGAGGGCTTTATGCCCGCCGTACTGGCGGCGATGGAAACCCCGGCCATCCTGACCGCTTTGCTGATCGCGCGCCGAGGCGGGGCTGCGACTTCCGGCGGCGCCCGGGAAATGGCGCGAGAGGTATTCCTGAATGGATCGGTCGTGCTGCTGCTGGGTGCCTTTTTGATCGGCTGGCTGGGCGGGGCTGGGGCTGAGCGGCAGCTATCGCCCTTCATCACCGCGCTTTTCCCGGGCGCGCTTTGCCTTTTTCTGCTTGAGATGGGCATCACCGCAGCGCGGCGGCTCCGCGACCGGGGCCGAGGGCTGGATGTGAGGCTGATCGCCTTTGCCATCCTTATGCCGTTGATCGGCGGCGCGGTGGGGCTGGCCGGTGGGCTTTTGGTTGGGCTTTCCACCGGGGGTGTGGGGCTGATGGCGGTGCTGGGGGCTTCGGCTTCCTATATCGCGGTGCCGGCGGCGATGCGGCTGGCGCTACCCTCTGCCGATGCCGGCATTTACGTGACCCTTTCCTTGGCGATCACCTTCCCCTTCAATGTGCTGGCTGGCATCCCGCTTTGGCTTTGGGCGGCGCGGCTGGCCACACAATAGTCACGGGGAGACGGGACAATGCACGCGCGCAAAAGGATCGAAATTGTTGTGGAGGCCGTGCGGGCAGAGGCGGTGACCCTGCTGCTGGACCGTATGGGCGCCACGGGCTGGACCATTCTGCCTGTACTCGCCGGGCGCGGCCATCAGGGCATCCGCCGCGCCGGGGACCCCGGCGGCGTTGATGACAATGTGCTGGTGCTTTGCATAACCTCAGCCGAAGTCGCTTCGCGCGTGCTGGCGGCAGAGGGCGAATTGCTCGGCGCCAGGCCAGCGATTGTGACACTGACAGATTGCCAGGTGCTGCGGGCGGATCACTTCTGAACAGGTTTTGGTTGACCCAGGGCGCTGCCAGGGCCTAGGAATTAGGCATGCAAAGAGCATCTGGCGCGACTCCCGGCATGGAAGCTGCCAAGCGGCTGCTTAGGCTTTTGGGGCTGTTCCTGGTGGCTTTCCCGCATGTTGGATTGGCGGCACCGGATGCGGCTGCCGCGCCGAATGCCACGCGCCAGCAACGCCCGGCCGCCACCAATGCCGCCGCGCGACCAGCGCCTCCCGCTTTGCCGGAACCCTGGGGCCTTTGTGGCGCGGCTATTGCGGCGGCAGAGCGCGGTGCTGGGATGCCGACAGGCTTGCTCGGCGCCGTTGCCAAGGTTGAAACCGGGCGCCGCGCGCCGGATGGCAGCGTGCAGCCCTGGCCCTGGTCCTATAACGCTGCCGGCGATGGCCGTTACGCCGCTTCGAACGCCGAAGCGCTTGAGGAAGTGCGCGCTATTCAGGCGCGGGGCGTGCGTTCGATTGATATTGGCTGCATGCAGATCAACCTGCTGCATCACCCGGATGCTTTCCCAAGTCTGGAAGCCGGCTTCGACCCCACAACCAATGTTGCTTATGCGGTGCGCTTTTTGCGGAGCCTGCAGGCGCGCACGGGCGATTGGCACCAGGCCGTTGCGCTTTACCATTCCGCGACACCGGAACGCGGGCAGATCTATCAGCAGCGCGTCATGGCGGCGCTGACTGGCAATCGTTTTGTCCCTGGCGCCGCGCCTGGGGTCATTCCCTTGCCAGGGCCTGCCATGGCAGGTCTATGCGTCTCCGGTCGCGGCGCGGTGCTGCTGGTTGGTGCGCGCGAGCCCAGCCTGAAACCCGTGCCGACAACGCCCGAGGTTGAACTTCGTATGCGCGGCGGCGGCACCCCTGGCCCAGCGACGCGGACGCGTATTGTTTGCTTCCCCCCCAAGACCGGGAATGCAGCAACGGAAGTGGCCGAAGCGCGCCCGGCGGGGACTGGCGCGCGGCGCTAAACTCCGATCCGCGCCATCCCGCCCATATAGGGCCGCAACACTTCCGGGATAGCGATGGTCCCATCCGCCTGCTGGTGCGTTTCCAGCACCGCAATCAGCGCCCGCCCCACCGCCACACCAGACCCATTCAGCGTATGCAAAAAGCTTGTGCCCTTGGCGTCCTTGGCGCGGTAGCGGGCACCCATGCGGCGCGCCTGGAAATCCCGGCAATTGGAGCAGGATGAAATCTCCCGCCACGCGCCCTGGCCAGGCAGCCAGACTTCCAGATCATAGGTGCGCGCGGCGCCAAAGCCGGTATCGCCGGCGCAAAGGATAATCCGCCGCCACACCAGGCCCAGTTCCGTCAGCACGCGTTCCGCGCAGCGCGTCATGCGTTCATGCTCGGCGTCGCTTTCTTCGGGCTTCACAATGGAAACGAGTTCCACCTTCGCGAATTGATGCTGGCGCAGCATGCCGCGCGTATCGCGCCCGGCGCTGCCGGCTTCAGACCGGAAGCAGGGCGAAAGCGCGGTCAGACGCAAAGGCAGATCGCCCTCTGCCTTGATTTCCTGCGCGGCGAAATTGGTCAGCGGCACTTCTGCAGTCGGGATCAGCCAGCGGCCATCGGTGGTGCGGAACAGGTCTTCGGCGAATTTCGGCAATTGTCCCGTGCCATACATGGTGGTGTCATTCACCAAAAGCGGCACGGCGCTTTCGGTGTAGCCATGCGCCTCGGTATGCAGATTGAGCATCCATTGCCCAAGTGCCCGTTCCAGCCGCGCGAGCGGGCCCTTCAGCACCGTAAAACGCGCGCCCGCGAGCTTTGCCGCAGTGGAAAAATCCATCAGCCCAAGCGCCTCACCCAATTCGAAATGCTGCTTAGGCGTGAAGGAAAATTCCAGCGGCGTACCATGTTGATGCTGCACCACATTGGCGCTTTCATCGCGCCCTTCCGGCACTTCGGCGTCAAGGATATTGGGCAGTGTTTCCAGCACGGCCTGTTGCGCGGCCTCAGCCTTCGCAGCTTCGGCTTCAAGTGCAGCCATGTCATCGCGCAGTTGCACCGCTTCGGCTTCCAGCGCCGCGGTATCGGTACCCTGGCGCTTGGCCATGCCGATATCCTTGGAAAGCGCATTGCGCCGCGCTTGTTTTTCCTGGAGTGCGGTTTGCGCCGCACGGCGGGCTTCGTCATGCGCCAAAATGCCCACCGCCACAGGGGCGATGCCGCGCCGCGCCAGCGCCGCATCGAAAGCGGCCGGATCGGCGCGCAATTGCCTTATGTCGTGCATCTTACAGATTCTTCGATGGGGTCGTTACTTTTTGTCAGCTTCGGCTTCAGTGTCGGACTTCTTCGCCATCCAGCCCGCCGTTAGGATAGAAATTTCATACAGCAGGATCAGCGGCACGGCCAAGCCGATCTGGCTGATCACATCTGGCGGCGTCAGGATTGCGGCGGCCACGAACATGCCCACAATGGCGTAGCGTCGGCCCTTCTTCAGGCTATCCACATCCAGAATGCCAACCCGACACAAAAGCGTCAGCAGTACTGGCAATTGAAAGGCAATGCCAAAGGCCAGGATCATTTGCATGACCAGCGACAGGTATTCGCCAACCTTCGCTTCCAGCTGCACGGGAATACCGCCTGATCCGGGCATGGTTTCGAAGGAAATGAAGAATTGCCAGGCCAGCGGGAAGATGAAGTAATAGGCCAGCGCCGCACCCCCCACAAACAGAAAGGGGGAGGCGACCAGGAAGGGCATGATGGCGCGTTTTTCGCTGCGATAGAGCCCCGGTGCCACAAACAGCCAAAGCTGCGTCGCCCACATGGGGAAGGAAAAGAAAACCGCGCCGAAAAACGCCACCTTCAAATAAGTGAAAAAAGCTTCATAGAGCGCGGTGAAGATCATGCGCCGATCGCCACCGCCCTGCTTGGCCAGCACATCGGCCAAAGGCTGCGCCAGAAAGGCGTAAATCTGCGCCGAAAAATAATAGCACACCGCAAAAGCTGCCGCGAAACCCCCGACAGACCAAAGCAGCCGCGTACGCAGCTCCTTCAAATGGTCCATGAGCGGCATGGGCTTGTCGTCTATCTGATCGTCATCCCGGGTGGTGGACACAGAAATTCCTCAAGCGCTGGCGGCGGGTGTGGGGGGCGGCGCAGCAGGCGGGACCGGCGCTCGTTCGGGCGCGGGCGGCAATGGGGCGGCAAAGCGCGCGACTGTGGGCGGTACAAAGGGGGGCGCTTCAGGCGCCGGGGGCAATTCCGGCGGCACATAAGGCGCGGGCGGCGGCGGCATGAAAGTATCGCGCAGTGGGTCTTCGGCCATGGTTTTTTGCAGCGTGCCATCCGCATCCACGGCTTTTCCAATTTCGCCCTTGATGTCGAAGCTGCGGATTTCGTTGATGGTGCTCTTCATTTCCTGGATGGAATCCCGCACATCATCAAGCTTGGCTTCGCGCACCAGCTCATCCGCTTGTTGCTGGAATTCGCCAGCCATGCGGCGCAGCTTCTGAACACCCTTCGCGACACCGCGAATGGCCTCCGGCAGATCCTTCGGACCAATGACTACTACGGCCACCACCGCGATCACGGCGATTTCTGACCAGGCGAGGTCGAACATGCTCTCCTTTGTCCGCGCGCTTCAATCCGGCGGGGAAGTTCCGTTAGCAGGAAGCCGGATGCGCGCCAACCGCCCTGATATGGCGCGCCGCCCGCTTGAATGAAAGCCGTGTCATGCCTCGGTGCGTGAGAAGACAAAGGCGCGTTCCGGGTCGAGCGAAACGGCGATTCGCTCTCCACGCCTGAGCCGCCGCCCCGGGGGTAGCCTGGCATGCAGGTGCAAAAGCCCGCCCGTGCCATCCGGCAGGGCAAGATGCGCCAGGGTGGTGGAGCCCAGCAGGCGGAAGGCTTCCACCTCCACCACCGGGCCTTCGGCGCCGAGTTTGAGCCCCTCTGGCCTCACCAGCACATCCACTTCGGCGCCTTCGGCGAAGCCCGGGGCGGGCAGGGCGCCGAGCGCGGTTTCCGCCTGGCCGGAGGCGATCCGGGCGGGCAGGCTATTCACCTCACCCAGGAAGCCCGCGACATAGCGATCTGAGGGCGCCAGATAGAGCGCTTCAGGCACGCCCACCTGCAAAATCCGCCCTTCGCGCATCAGCGCGATGCGATCACCCATGAACATGGCTTCTTCGGAATCATGCGTCACCAACAAAGTCGCGATGCCGGCTTCCTGCAACACATGCAGCGTATCATCGCGCACTTTTTCACGAAGCCGCGCATCCAGGCTCGCAAAAGCCTCATCCAACAGCAGCACGGCCGGGCGGGGTGCCAGTGCGCGGGCCAGTGCCACGCGTTGCTGCTGCCCGCCTGAGAGCATATGCGGAAAGGCGTTCTGGAAGGCTTCCAGCCCCACGCGGGCGAGCGCATCCATAACACGCCAAACCCTTTCGCCGCGCGGGGCGAAGCGCAGCCCGAAGGCGACGTTTTCGGCCACGGTCAAATGCGGGAACAACGCATAATCCTGAAAGACAAAGCCAATATGCCGCGCTTCGGGTGGCACTTCCCGCCCCGCTTCGGCAATCAACCGCCCGCTGATTTCAATCCGCCCATGTTGCAAGGGTTCAAGCCCAGCCGCCAGGCGCAAAAGCGTCGTCTTGCCGCAGCCGGAGGCACCCAGCAGGCAGACAATCTCACCCGCCGCGACACTGAGATCAATGCCCGCCAGAACCTCCCGCGCGCCATAGGCATGGCGGATATCGGCGAAGCTGAGGCTCACCTTTGGCTGGCTTCCTCGGCGGCTTCGGGGGTAGGTGCCGGGGCTTCCTCGGCTTCATCTGCGGTGCTGATGGGGGCGTTCAGGCCGGGCAAAGGCGGCGCGTCGCCTGTCACCAATTCTTCCTTGCGCGGCAGGTCCGCCAGCGATTTAAGGGAGAATTGCTCCAGGAATTTCGGCGTGGTGCCCCAAAGTGTTGGGCGGCCGGGAACTTCGCGGCGCCCGCGCGGCGCCACCAGGCCAAGCTCCAAAAGCGATTCTAGGGTGGTTTGCGCCAGCGCGGCACCGCGGATTTCTTCCACATCGCCCCGCGTGCAGGGCTGGTGATAGGCAATGATGGCAAGCGCTTCCATGGCAGCACGCGGCAGGCGGCGCGGGCTTTCCACCACCTTGGTCAGGCGGGGTGCTAGGTCTGTGGCGGTGCGGAAGGCATAACCGCCGCCGATTTCAGTCAGTACCACGCCGCGACCCTGGTAGGCTTCAGCGAGCGCCGCACAGGCCATGGTGGCGGAAACGCCTTCGGGCAGCACGGTGGCCAGGGTTTGCGGCGATACCGGGCGATCAGCGGCGAAAATCACAGCCTCTGCAATGCGGAGCGCCTGCGCCATGGTCGCCGCATCAGGCGCGGGGGATTCCACCGGCGCTACGGCTTCAGTCGGTTCTTCCATCGCTGCCCCCTTCTTCTGTCCGGCGGCGGATCATGATTGGTGAGAAGGCCGCTTCCTGATGCAATTCTATCCCGCCGCCACGTGCCATTTCCAAACCCGCGATCAGGGTGCTGGCCAGGGCGGCGCGCTGTTCCACCGGATCGTCAAAGCCTTCTGGCAGGAAGCTCCGCAATTCGGACCAGCTTGGCAGGACGCCGACCAGCTTGGTCAGCCGGTCCAAAGCTTCCTGCACGGTGAAAAGCTTGCGCGGCTTGGGCCGATAGGGCCGCGCGGCCAAGGCGCGCCGTCGACCGGCGACATAGGCTTGCAACAGCGCGGGCAGATCAGCGGAGATGCCGGAACGGTCTTCCACCTTCAGCCGTTCTGGGGCGCCGCGGGCAAAGACATCATGGCCAAGCCAGGGCCGACGGTTCAACCAAAGTGCCGCGGCGCGCATGCGTTCCAGCGTGGCGAGGCGATCAGTCAAAGCCTCGGCCAGGGCTTCGGCATCTTCGCCTTCCACTTGCTCAGGCGGGATCAGCAGGCGGGATTTCAGCCAGGCGAGCCAGGCGGCCATAACCAGCCAATCTGCGGCCAATTCCAGCCGGATGCGGCGCGCGCCTTCGAT
>CAMCHA010000021.1 GCA_945874515.1 Asaia bogorensis | reverse complement strand
GCTTGGGTTGCGATGGGTCAGGTCTTCGACTGCCTTGACGCGGGCGAGCGGCGCGGGCACGGCCTCGATCCAAGCCGCGCCCAAATCCGGGTGGGGTGCGGCATTCCAGGCGGCTTCCAGCACATTACGCGCGCGGCGCTGACTGCCTGCTGCCATCAACCGCGCTGCCTGGGCCAAAGCGGCAGGGGCGAATTTCACATCCGCCGCGACGGCCTGTTTTTCCAATTCCGCCGCTTTGGCCGGATCGGACTCCGCCGCCGCTGCCGCCAGGGCAAGGGCTGCGCGCGGGCCATCGGGCGGAGTCAACGCCAAAGCCTCACGCCAATCCTGCGTGCGTTCCGCCAAAAGCCGGCGTTCCTCGCGCAGCCACGCTGCGCCGGGTTGCGCTGCCTCGGCCTCTCGCGCCAAGCGCTGGGCTTCGGGCCAATCCTCACGCTGCATCGCCTGCCGCAACAGGCCACGCAGGCCCAAAAACCGCGCGGATGGGTCTTCTGATAGTTTCTGGAAAATGCTGCCGGCAGCGTCTTCCTTGCCGGCGAGTTTTTCGGCCTCGGCCGCCAGCAGCAAGGTTTGCGGCGTATCGCCCAAAAGTGCGCGGGCGCGGCGGGTTTCTTCTAAGGCGCGCGGCGCAGTGCCGGCGCCAAGCGCGATCAACGCGCGGGTGATGGCCGCATCGCCATCCGCCCGGCGCCGAGCAGCGCGGCGAAGCCCCATCCTGCCCGGAACACCGCGTGACCAAGCCAGCAGGCGAAGCGCGGCATGCAGCAGCAAAAAAGCAAGCGCCAAAAGCCCGGCCGCCACCGGCGCGGGCAGACCTATCCATAAGTCACCGACACGGATTTCAACCGAACCGCCGAGCCTCAGCAGCCATAGCGTCAGCGCGGCGACGCCAATGAGCCCCGCCAGCAGCAAAAGCGCCTTGCGCATGGCGCTTCAGCCCCCGGCCAGGGTAATGATGGCGGCACGGGCCGCGAGCAGCGCCTGGGCATCAGCCTCCCATCCGCCCAGAGCGGCGCGGGCGGCGGGCGGCAGGGGGCCAAGCCTGCCCAAAGCGCCCGGCAGATCGCCCGCTTCCAGCGCGCGGCGCGCAGCTTCCAAAGCGGCGGCTGCCTCATCGCCCCAAATGACCGTCTCACCACGCCGGATGGTGACCAGCCCAGCAAGCCGGGCGGAGGCACTTTCCAGAATGGATTGCCCTTCCTTAGCTGGTTCACTCGCTGCGCGGGCGGCGCGGGCAGCGTCTTCAAAACCAAGGCGGAGCGCCGCTTCGGTCGGTGGATTGGCCGCAGCGTAACGGCTGAGCGCGGCCGGCGCATTGGGGAAGGCAGTCAGGGTCGGGCCAAGCGCCTGCCCCGCATCCAGCCGAGCGCGGAGCGCCGCGATGCCCTGCACCCGATTGGCGCGGGCTTCAATGGCGGCGACGCGCGTCTGCGCTGCCTCCAGCGCTTGCAGGCGGGTGCCGAGCGCGGATTCGGCGCCTGCCAGCCGGCCTTCCAGCACAGCGCCGGCGGCTGCGATGCGCTCTCCCTCTGCCTTTTCGGCGACTTCCAAGCGGGCGAGCAGGCTGCGCGCCAGATCTTCGGTCCGGCGCAGCGCCTCGGCATCCGCGGCTTGAAGACGCGCGGACAAAGCATCCTGGCGTTCCGTGAGCCTATCAAGCCTGGTCGCCAGGGTCTCCGCCAAGGCGCGCGGGGCGAGGCCCGATACATCCAAGCTTGGCGCCGGGCGGGCTTCAAGCGCGCCCAGGCGTCCCTCAAGCGCTTCAAGCCGTGTAGCGAGCGGTGTCAGGTCCGGCGCGGCGGCGCGTGGCCGGGCTTCCAGCGCAGTAAGCCGTGCTTCCAGCGGCGTCGAGTTGAAGCCTGGGCGCGTTTCCAGGCCGGCAAGCCGGCTTTCCAGCGGGCCCAAATTGGGCAGGGCCGGCGCATTTGGTCGCGGTGCGATCAGCAGCCAGGCGAGTGCCATTACCAATACCGCGCCGCCCGCAAAAAGCGGCAGCAATAGGGGGTCGAGGCGGCGCTTGGGCGCCGGGGAGGTGTCGCTCATGATGGGGAACCTAGCATATCCGCGCGCCCAAGACAGGCGAGCAAAGCGGCGTGATCCGGACGCTCGGCGGTGTGGATTTTCGCCCAGGGCAGGGTGGCAAGGGCCGCGGCAATGCGTGGGCTGAGCGCAATGGCAACGATGCGGCTCGCGGCAGGCGCAAGCCCCGCATCACGCAGCAGCCGCATGGTTTCGCGCGCAAGCCGGGGCGAGGTGAAAAGCGCCGCGTAAATGCTGCCATCCCGCAAGGCTTTCTGGGCTTCCCCCGGCAGGCTTGCAATGGGCCGAGCCGCATAAACCACGCGGCGGATGACGCGAAATCCCTTGGCCCGCAGGGCAGCGGCAAGATCAAGCGCATAGCCTTCACCAACGGCAAGACACAGCGCGCCATCTTCTGGGCGACGTGTTGCGCTGATCAGGGCCGCCAAGGCCGCGGCATCGCCCGCAGCCGCTTCTACATCAGCAAAGCCGCGGGCGCGGGCTTCGGTGGCGGTGGCCTCGCCCACTGCAATCACACTGAGTGCAGAAGCCGGCAGCGCGCGGGCGGCGGCGCGGCTGGTGATGACCAAGGCCTGGCAACTTGGCGGCGGTTTGAAGGGTAGCGCCGCCAGGGTTAGCGCTGGGGCCAGCACTGGGTCCCAGCCAAGCTCAGCTAGCGCCCGGGCGGTTTCCGCCGCGCCGGGTCCCGGGCGAGTAATAAGGATTGCGCGCAATGCGCGGGCGACCTGACGCGGCATAAGAGGAAGCCTAGACCTGTTGCAGCGTGCTTGGCGAGAATGTTTTGCGTCATTCATCCCGTTGCGGGCGCGCAAGTAGCCTGCCAACCGCTTTTTGCAGCGTTACCTTGCCGCTCACCAATTCTGCCACTGCGGTGCAAATCGGCAGATCAACGCCAAGGCTTGCCGCACGCGCAACCAGTGCCGGCGCGGTGGCAACACCTTCCGTCACCCCCAGTCGTGCGGCGAGGATATCCGCGAGATTTTCGCCGCGCCCAAGCGCGATACCGAGTGACGTATTGCGGCTGCCCGGCCCCGTTGCGGTCAGCAGCAAATCGCCAAGCCCGGAAAGCCCAGCTACCGTATCGGCGCGGCCCCCCAGGGCCAATGCCAGGCGCGCAATTTCTGCAAGGCCGCGCGTGATCAGCGCCGCACGCGCATTCTCCCCAAGACCCGCGCCCATCACGGCGCCGGCCGCAATCGCGATCACATTTTTGGCGGCGCCGCCAATTTCGGCACCGACCGGATCATCGCCGCCGTAAAGGCGAAAGCCGGCTGACCCAAGCCTGGCAACGCCAAGCGCGCGCAGGCCAGCATCATGGCTGGCCACCACGGCAGCGGCGGGCAGGCCGCGGGCAATTTCATGGGCGAAATTGGGGCCGCTCAACACACCAGAAATGACGCCTGGATGGGTGACGGCCAGGATTTCTAGCGGCAGCATCAGGCTGGCCGCTTCTACCCCCTTGGCGCAGATCAGCACCGGCGCGGGCAGAGCGGGCAGGCTTTGCAGCACGGGCCTAAGCGCCTGGGCCGGCACCACCAGCAGGATCAGCGCGGCACCTGCAAGTGCTTCGGCGGCATCGGCGGTGATGGTGATACCGGCGGGTAAGGATACCCCCGGTAGCAGGCGTTCATTGGCGCGGCTTTGCTGGATTAGCGCTGCACGCACCGGATCGCGCGCCCATAGCATGGCGCGCTGCCCAGCCCGTTCCGCCTGCATGGCGAGCGCCGTACCCCAGGCGCCAGCACCCAAGATGGCGATATGATCCTTCATGGCTTCAGCCATGTAACAGCGCAGCCCGCGCCTTGTTCATCAGCACCTAGGCTCTTGAGCAAAGCGGGCAGGATTTCAGCCGCCTCCGCCGCAAAGCCTTGCGGCGGATTGGTAATGACCAGGCCGCTGCCATTCAGCCTTTGCGGGTCGGTCGGCTCCCGCAGCCATAATTCGGCGCTGAGCAAGGGGGCGATGCCGGCTTCCATCAACGCGTGATGAAAGCCGCGCACCGGCGCGCGATGCTTGATGGGATACCAGGCGGCAATGATCGCGGCGCGGAAGCGATGGCGGAGCAAGGCCATTGCTTCAGTGATGCGGCCGTAATCGCCTTCCTGTTCGAAGGGTGGATCAATCAGCACCAGGCCGCGTTTTTCGGGGAAGGGGGTCAGCGCCCGCAGCGCCTCCCAGGCATCACGCTTATGCACAGCAACTTGCGCATTCTGTTTAAAATGCGCCTTGAGTTTTGTGTGATCTTCCGGGTGTAACTCCACCGCCATCAGCCGATCCTGTGGGCGCAGCGCGGCGCGGATCAGCGCCGGGGAGCCCGGGTAGAAGGCCGGAAAGCTGGCCTGCTTCAACGCTTCAAGGAAGGGTGTCAGCGCGGGGGCAGTGCTATCCGCTACACGAAGCGCGCCGCGCGCGGCTTCGCCGGTGCGCGCCGCTTCCGTTGCTGCAAGGTCGTAGATCCCGCAGCCCGCATGCGTATCCAGCACGGCAAAAGGCGTTGGCTTGCGCTTCAGCGCAACCAGCAGGGAGGTAAGCAAGGCATGCTTCAAGCAATCCGCGTGATTGCCGGCATGAAAGGCGTGACGGTAATTCATCGCCCCGCTTGATGGGCCAGGGCGCGGCGTGGCGCAATGGGCCGGGGCGTGTGGCAGTTCCGCGTGTCGGAAAGTGCGGAACCGTCTTGATGGCGCTCAAAACCCGGACGGGCTTGGACAAACGAGAATTCCAATTGCAGCTTCTCAGCGCTTTTCGTCAGGGGCCACTCTCGCGCGCGGTCCCCCGGTTTCGTGCTGATCGGGCCGGTCATACACGCCTATGCCAACCAAGTTGATCTTGAAGTGCCGGGCGCCCCCCCGCAGGCGGAAATGCGCGAAGGTTTCCTATGACCAGTGAAGATTTTGGAACTGGGCGACACAGCCTTCCATCCTTGTGGAGCAGCGACTGTCGTTTGATGGTGGCGAATTTACCACAGTGGGTGACTGATACGCCACAGATTAAGGTGGATGGGCATTTTGGGGATGCCATTGATCGCAGATCATGCTAGCAGAATATTGTTTAAGGGCGGACTAGGTTCGGTTAGCGAATTTGGGGCCCAAAACTTTGATGGGGAAAGACGATGAACTTCAAAAAAATGCTTCTCGCCGCTTCGGCGGTTGTGACATTGCCAGTCATGGCTCAAGCTCAGCAAGTGAATAGGGTGCCAGTTCAGCAGGCACCGACATACGTTGCGCCAGCTCAGCAGACTCAGTCATACATGCCGCAAAATCGGTCAGTGACCGGTCCCTACATCGCTGGTGGCATTGGTGCCAACTGGCTGCAGGACACGAGCCTGAATGGTTCGGTGAATAATGCCGCCGGCACCAAAATCGAAAATGAGTTCGAAGTCGGCTATATCGGCGTGCTGAGCCTTGGTTGGGGCTTTGGCAATGGCCTGCGCGCGGAAATCGAAGGCAACTATCGCTCGAACGAAGTGGCGGACACCAAGGTTGGCGGCCAATCCATCCAATCGCGTGCGAGCGGTACTGGTACGGCAACCAGCTATGGCGTGATGGCCAACATTCTTTATGATTTCGACCTTGGCTCCTCCCTTGGCGGCATCGTGCCCTACATCGGCGGCGGCGTTGGCTACATCTGGCATGACTATCAGGATGTTGGTGCATCCTTTTCAGACGGTCGGAAGGCTGTTTACAATGGCGACACCGGCGCCTTCGGCTATCAGGCGATCCTTGGCGCCGCCCTGCCGATCGAAAGTGTGCCCGGTTTGGCTATAACTGCCGAATACCGCTTCATGGGCACGACTGGGCATGACATCAACGGCACCGTGAATGCTACGGGTGGCGCTGGTGGTAAGGCGCAGGAGCGGTTCAACTCCGAAGTGGATAACTTCAACCACTCGTTGCTGATCGGTCTGCGTTACGCCTTCAATGCGGCGCCGTTGGTTGCTGCCGCTGCTGCCGTGCCGGTAGTCGCTGCACGCACCTATTTGGTGTTCTTTGACTGGAACAAGGCCGATCTGACCGATCGTGCTCGCCAGATCATCGGCGAAGCTGCTTCTGCGCGTAGCAGCACGGGCGTGACCCGTATTGAAGTCAATGGCTTCACGGACCGTTCCGGCTCGGCGAGCTACAACATGGGTCTCTCCCAGCGCCGCGCTAACGCGGTTGCTGCTGAGCTCGTGCGCCGCGGCGTGCCGCGCAATGAAATCGCGACCCGTGGCTTCGGTGAAGAAAACAACCTGGTGCCGACGGCCGATGGCGTGCGTGAGCCGCAGAACCGTCGCGTGGAAATCATCCTGAAGTAATTCAGGAAGGTTCCACTCGGGAAAGATTGGGGGCGCCGCAAGGCGCCCCTTTTCGTTTCTGGATTGCGTTAGAAAAGACTCAACCGGAAAGCTTGATCCCGGTCAGTTCCACCAGTGCCCGCCAGCGCGCCAATTCTGCCTTCTGGAACTCTCCGAACGGCACTGATGCCATGGGCGCGGCAACAAAACCCTGGCCTTGCAGCCGCTCACGCATGGCAGGTTCGGCTAGAATACGCATCAGCGCGTCCGAAAGCCGCGCGATGATCTCGGGCGCGGTGCGCGCCGGCGCCCAAAGCCCGAACCAGGCATCCACCGCAAGATCCGGCGCATTCAATTCTGCAAATGTTGGCACAACCGGCACTTCGGGCAGGCGCGCCGGCGCGCCTATGCCAAGCGCACGAAGCCGCCCTTCACGTAGCAGGGAAACCACTTGCGGCCAGGTTGAGACAAAGAAATCCACCGTTCCGGCAATTGTATCCGTGGTGGCCGGGGCACCGCCTCGATAAGGCACATGGGTCGCGTCCAACTGCTCTCGCCGGGTGAAGGTTTCGGCGATCACATGGCTTGCGGAACCAGCACCGGACGACGCGTAGGTAACTTTGCCGCCATTGCGCCCCTTCGCTGCCAATTCGGCCAGGGTCTTGGCACCGCTGATGGGCACCACCAGCGCGTGATGCACTTTGGCAAGCTTGGCGATGGGCGCGAAATCCGCGACGGGATCGAAGGGCAGGGAGGGCAGCATTGTAGCATTCGCCGCATGGGTCTGGTTGTTACCCAGTGCCAGCGTATAACCATCTGCCGCCGCCTGCGCGACCGCCTGGGTGCCGACAACTGCGGCACCACCCGGCCGATTATCCACCACAAAGGCGCTACCTGAAATGGCTTCCTGCAAGGCAACGGCAAGGGTGCGGGCCAGCACATCGGTTGATCCTCCCGGAGGATAGGCGAGCACAATGCGCACGGGCCGCGACGGCCAGGATTGCGCACGTGCCAGCGCTGGCACAGCCAATAATGGCGCGGCAAGGATGGCGCGACGTTGGATCATTGGTCTTTCCTCCCCTTTCGTGGCTGCCCTGCTTCAGCCTTCGCGTTGCGCGCGCGCACGCTTCGCCGCAGGGCGTTCCAGGCAACGCGAAAGCCAAGCCTTCACCCTTGGAAAGCCAGTGAAGTCATAGCCATTCACGAAGGAGCCATAGAGCACGGAAGCAAGGTTGAGATCCGCGATGGTGAAACCATTGCCCACCAGATAATCTCGTGTCGCGAGTTCCGATTCCAACACTGCCAAGCGCTGATCGGTCGCTTCCTTGCCAAGGGCGGCTTCTGCCGCGATGCGATCCGCGGGTGGGCGGAGAAAGGCATTATAGGCCCAGCGCATCACATGCGGTTCAATTTCCGTCGCCGTCCAAAGCGTCCATTGCAGCACGCGCGATGCGTCATTGCCGGCAGGCATCAAAGGCGCACCCACCTTGCCCGCGATATGCAGATTGATGGCTAGGCTTTCGAACAGCACCAGATCACCATCTTCCAAAGCGGGGATCTTGTTGTTCGGGTTGATCGCAAGCGGGCGTTCCAGCTTGAAGCCGGGTACGACGCCAATAGGGATTACTTCATAAGCAAGCCCGGCTTCTTCCGCAGCCCAGATGCAGCGAAAGGCGCGGGAACGGGCAATGCCGTGGATTTTGAGCATAAGAATTTTCCTGTCCTGATATGGCGTTTTCACATGCCGCCAATGTAATTCGGCCCGCCGCTACCTTCTGGCGTGCACCAATCAATATTCTGCGTTGGGTCCTTGATGTCGCAGGTTTTGCAATGCACGCAATTCTGCGCATTGATCACCAAGCGCGGCTGGCCTTCTTCCACGCCCACCGCTTCATAAACCCCGGCGGGGCAATAGCGGCTTTCGGGGCTGGCAAATGTTTCCCAATTCACGCCCTGCCAGCGCGCTGGATCACGCAGCTTCAGATGTGCTGGCTGATCTTCCTCATGATTGGTATTCGCCAGGAACACGGAAGACAGGCGATCGAAGGAATAAACGCCATCCGGCTTTGGATAGGTGATCTTCGGCGCTTCCGAACCCTTTTTCAGCACCGCGTGATCTTCGTGATGCGTGAGTGTCCAGGGTGATTTGCCGCGCGTGACATAGGTTTCAATCGCGGCATTGATCATGCCGCCCCAGAAGCCGAATTTCGCAAAGCCGGGGCGGATATTCCGCACCGCTTGCAATTCCGGCCAGATCCAGGAATGGCGCAGCATTTCCGGATAGGCATTCAAGACCGGCGCGCGTTCCGCACTGGCGCAAGCGGCAGCCAAAGCCTCCGCCGCGATCATGCCAGACTTCATCGCCGTATGCGTGCCTTTGATCTTCGGCACATTCAGGAATCCTGCCGAATCACCGATGATGGCACCGCCGGGGAAGACCAACTTCGGAATCGCTTGATAACCGCCCTCGTTCAGGGCGCGCGCGCCATAGGCAATGCGCTTGCCGCCTTCCAGCATGGCGCGCACTGCCGGGTGCTGCTTGAAGCGTTGGAATTCATCGAAAGGAGAAAGCCAGGGATTTTGGTAGTCTAGCCCGACAACAAATCCGATGCTGACCAGATTATCGCCCAGCATGTAAAGCCAAGACCCACCATAGGTTTCGGTATTCAAGGGCCAGCCCACACTATGCCAAATCAAGCCTGGCTGATGCTTGTCCTTCGGGATTTCCCATAATTCCTTAATGCCAAGGCCGAAGGTTTGCGGTGCGGCGCCATCACGCAGATTGAAGGTCTCGAAAAGCTTTTTCGTGAGCGACCCACGGCAGCCTTCCGCAAATAGCGTGTAACTCGCCCGCAGTTCCATGCCCGGCTGGTAATTCGGGCCTTTTTCGCCATCCTTGCCGATGCCCATCACGCCGGCGATCACGCCGCGCACCTGGCCATCTTCAATGATCGTCTCGGAAGCTGCGAAGCCCGGATAGATCTCAACGCCCAACGCCTCGGCTTTCGCGCCAAGCCAACGGCAGACATTGCCCAAGGAGACGATGTAATTGCCGTGATTATTCATGGCCGCCGGTGTCGGCAGCTTGAAGGCTTTGGTCTCCGTCAGGAACATGAAGCGGTCATCGCCGGCAGGGGTGGCGAGTGCCGGCGGATCATCGCGCCAATCGGGAATCAGTTCATCCAGCGCGCGCGGTTCCAGCACGGCGCCGGATAGGATATGCGCGCCTATCTCACTGCCCTTTTCAATCAGGCAAACCGCCATATCGGGCGCGAGCTGTTTCAGGCGGATCGCTGCAGCCAGGCCAGAAGGCCCGCCACCCACGATCAGCACGTCAAATTCCATCGCTTCCCGTTCTTCGGACATCACGCCACGCCTTTCCCCTTCAAGAATATACCCATGTAGCGAAGGTGCGGGTTGCGCGGAACCCCGCACCGGGCCGATATGTGGGACATGGAGCAGGAGAGGCCCGCCCTCGCCGCCGCCCTTGCGCTGCAATGCGACTGGGGCGCGGATGAGGCGCTTATGGAAAGCCCCGCGGATCGCCTGGCGGTGCGGGAGGCAGCTGCGCGCGCGCCAGAAGCTGCTCGCCCTGCGCCGGAACCGGCCCCGCGGCCGATCCGCGCTAGCCCGGTTGCGCTGGCCGGTGCGCCGCCCGCCATATCGCGGGCAGAGGCCCTGGCCGAGGCCGCACCCGATCTTGCGGCGCTGAAGGCGGCGATTGCGGCGTTTGATGCCTCGCCCTTGCGGGAAACCGCGACCAATTTGGTGTTTGGCGAAGGGGTGGCCGAATCCGGCCTGATGCTGATTGGCGAGGCACCAGGCGCGGATGAAGACCGCGCCGGCCGGCCCTTTGTGGGGGCCTCGGGCCAATTGCTGGACAGGATGTTTGCTTCCGTCGGCCTGTCACGAGAGAGCAATTTCTACATCACCAATATCCTGCCCTGGCGCCCGCCAGGGAATCGCACGCCAACCGATGCGGAAGTGGCGCTATTCCTGCCCTTTCTGCGGCGCCAGGTGGCGCTGGTCCGCCCGAAGCGGCTGGTGCTGGTGGGGGGCGTGGCAGCCAAAGGGCTGATTGGCGGGAAGGAAGGCATCACGCGCCTGCGCGGCCGCTGGCATGAGGTGGAAATCCCGGGTCTTGGCATCCTGCCTGCCTTGCCAACCCTGCATCCGGCCTATCTGCTCCGTAGCCCCGCTTCCAAGCGGGATGCCTGGGCGGATTTATTGCTACTGCGCCGCACGCTGGATCAGGCCTCGGGATAAGCCCCCATGGCAGCGTTGCTGGCCAATTGCCTGCATTAGCTGGAAGCCCTTAGCCCCGGCGGGCTTTGGGCAGTGATGGGCGCGCTATTCCTGGCCGGGCTGGGGATGGGCCAAGCCATTGTGTGGCCATGTGTGGACCTTTTGTGCGGGCGCAAGCTGCCGTGGGCGCGGATCTAACGGCATCCGGTAGCATCTTGCTGCGGCTTTCGGGCGCGGCGCTGGCGCCTCACCATCTAGGACGCGCTGTAGGAAACGGGTTGCTCGGCGCTCTCGCCGGCGGTGTGTTGGGTGCGTTGAGCCTTGGCACCGGGTGGTGCTGGCGGGGACGCTCGCCGTCGCGGCGCTGCTGATGTTCGCGCAAGGCTCGGCCCGAGTCGCGGCGCTACTGCCGCGCTTGGCGGCACCCCGCTTGCCGGGCTTGCTGGAGGAGTGGCTTTGCTTGGGCGCTTTTTTGGCAAAAGCCATGGCCCGCTTATGCGTGGCCTGGCGGCGGGGTTGTTTGTGCTGAATGGGGTGGTACTGGCGGTGATGGCGGTGCGGATGCTGGGGTAGGGGGCCTACCCTATTCAATAGGCGCCGGCGGTTCCGCAGCCGCGCGTGGCAGGGGCGGTGGCGGAACCCATGGCCGATCACCGCGCCAAGCGCGATCGGAAATCACCTGCGCCCCCGAAGGCAAAAGCCAAATCGCATGCGGGCCATTACGCCAGACGGAAAAGCGATCAATCAAAATACTCTGGCGGCAGCGCTGCCTTATGGGTTCGGCGGAGATGATCACAGCAACCGCACCACATTGCGCTATGATATTGCCGCGCCGCACCAGGAAGGCCCCCGGACCTTCATCCACAACGCAACCTTCGGCGCTGCAGCGAAGTTTGCCCCCGGCGGTGCTACCCTCAGCAGGTAAGGCTTGTGCGGCGGTTTGCCCGTAAAGGCGCAACCACGTATCGCGCGTAAGCGACGAAGCGCCCGTCTGGCGCTGCAGGAAAAGCGTATCGGCAGCGGAAATCGCAATCAGCCGCGCATCGCCGGAAACCAGAATATGCGGTGGCTGGACGAAGGCTGCGCTGGAAAGGCCAAGGATCATGGGCAGCACGCCCAAGGCGCGCCACCAACTGCGCCACAGACAAAGCCAGCAAAGCCCAAACGCAAAGACCATCAGCCCCCAAGAAGGGATGGGCATTGCCGCTTGCGTCGCACCAGGCCAGGCCGCGACGATGCGCGCCACCCATAAAACCCCCTCCACACCAAGCCCCATGACCCAAAGCGCCGGGGTTTCCAGCCCAAGCGGCATAAACAAGGCGGCCAGCATGCCGGCGGGCATGATGATGAAGGAGGTGAGGGGCACCGCAACCGCATTCGCCGCCACGCCATACCATTGCAGCCGGCCAAAATGGGCGAGGCCAAAGGGCGCTGTCGCGGCGCCGGCAAGGATGGAGGTCAGCATCAATCCCATCACGCCTAAAGCGATTCGCTTGCCCCAACCGGGGCTGGCGCGCAGCTTCGTGAGGCTTGGTTGCAGCGCTTCCCAGCCTGCGATCAAGGCGAGCACGGCAGCGAAAGACATCTGAAAAGACGAGCCAAGAAGCGAAGCCGGGTCGAGGATCATCACAGCCGCCGCAGCCCAGGCAAGGCCGCGTAGCGATATCGCTTTGCGCCCTGCCAGAATGGCAAGCGTGACAAGGCAGGCCATGGCGAAGCTGCGCTGCATGGGTACCTGCGCGCCGGTCAGCAACATGTAAAAGCCACCCGCGAGCAGCGCG
>CAMCHA010000020.1 GCA_945874515.1 Asaia bogorensis | reverse complement strand
GCCGCTCGCCCATGCGCTGCTGGGGCAGGTCGCGGCCATGGTGCTGGCCGCGTTTATTGGCGGGTTTGCGTTGGGGCGGATGACGCTGAAGCGGGGCTAGCCAAGCGATCCCATCTGGCTCGGATATGCCTTTTGTCATAACAATATCGAAATAGTATCTAAACCGAGAGAAAACCCCGAAGCCAGCCCAGCACTTCTTCTGGCGCTTCTTCCGCCAGATAATGGCCTGAATCCACCGCGCCACCTGTCACGGGACCAGAGGCATAATCCCGCCAAATTGTCAGCGCGTCATACCATTTCGGGATGCTTCCCTTGGCCCCCCAAAGCGCCAGCAATGGGCAAGTGATTTTCTGCCCCGCCGCGCGGGATGCTCGGTCATGGTCAAGATCAATCGTCGTCGCGGCGCGGTAATCTTCACAGATGGAAGTCACCGTGCCGGGCAGATGCAAAGCGGCCAGGTAATCCGCGCGCGCTTCAGGATGAAAGAAGGATTTGTCCTTAGGTTCGCGCGAAGTATGCAGGTCAAACCAATCTTCGATATCGCGCAGGATCATGCGTTCTGGGCGATCATGCGGTTGCGCCAGCCAGAACCAGTGATAATAGCCAAGGCCGAAGGCCATATCGGCGCGTTCAAAATGCTCAAGCGTCGGGATGATATCCAAGACGCAAAGCCGTTCCACCGCTTCCGGCGTATCAAGTACCAGCCGATGCGCCACACGCGCGCCGCGGTCATGGGCTGCGATCTGAAAGCGCGGAAAACCAAAGCCCGCCATCAGCGCGACCATATCGGCGGCCATTGCGCGCTTGGCATAAGGCGCATGATCGGCGCTGACCGGGGGCTTGGATGAATACCCATAGCCGCGCAGATCGGGCGCAATCACCGTGAAATCGCGCGCCAGAATGGGGGCCACGCGGTGCCACATGGCGTGTGTTTGCGGATTGCCATGCAGCAGCAAAAGCGGTGGGCCGGAACCGGCGCGGCGCAGCCTGATGCGCTGGCCATTGGCTTCACGTGTTTCCAGCGTGAAGCCTTCGAAAAACGCCATTTCAGCCGCCGCGGCGGGCACCGCCTGGGCGCCCGGCATCAAAGCCCAGGAAGCCCGCTTCAACCTGCGCCGCGCCACCATCATTGGCGAAAAGCCGAGGCTTGATGGAAACGCTCGGTGTGCGGGCGCCTTGCGCTGAAGCCTGACGGGCCAGGCGCAGCGCTTCCTGTTGCGCGGCGCGATCGGCGCGTTCCTGTTGGGCCCGGGCAGCGGCGGCGCTGCGCGGTTTGCCGGGGCCAGGGGAACCGCCGGCTATGCCGCGTGCGGAGAGCAGATAGAACAGGATGTCATTGCGCCCCTGATCCACCGCCCAATCCGTGGGCGACAGACCAAGCGCATTGCGGCCATTCAGATCAGCACCACGATTGACCGCATCGCGCGCGGCCACCAGATCACCGCGCGTGATGGCATCAAACAGCGCTGGTGTGGGCGATAGATTGGCGTTGTCATCCGCCGGGATGGGCTCAGGCGCGCGACGTGCGGCCAGGCCGGGCAGGGCGGGCGGGCGCGCCTGGCGCGCGCCTGGCTGGCCCTGTGGGGCGGCAAATTGCGCAGCGGCGGGGGCGATATCGGCCCCCAGCAGGGCGATCACGGCCAGGGGAAGCAGGCGCGGCAAGGATTTCATGATCTGATATTAGCTGTCCTGTGCTTCTACCGCCAGCTTTACGCCCAGGGGCCGCGCTGCGCGGCAGGCTTGCCGCTGGGAAGTTCCTGGGTCCAGGTGCCGCTGCTTGGCAGCGCCCCCATGCTGGAGGCCAGTTTTTCCAGCGCTGCCACGCGATTTGCCGTACGCGGATGGGTCGAGAAAAGATTATCCATCCGTGCCCCAGACAAAGGATTGATGATGAACATATGCGCGGAAGCGGGGTTGGCCTCTGCCCGTTGGTTCACGCGCTGATGGGCATAATGTTCCAATTTCTGAAGAGCCCCAGCCAAAGCCATGGGCTGGCCGCAAATCTGCGCGCCCATCTTGTCCGCTTCATATTCCCGTGACCGGCTGATGGCCATTTGCACAACCGCCGCCGCTATTGGTGCCAAGATCACCATCAGCAGCATGCCGATCGGGCCGAAGGGGTTTTGCCCTTGCCGGTCTCGGCCGCGATTGAACATCATGCCAAATTGCGCGAGCGCCGAAATGGCGCCGGCGATGCTGGCGGTAACAGTCATGAGCAGCGTGTCGCGGTTCTTGATATGCGCCAATTCATGCGCAATCACACCCGCAGCTTCTTCTTCCGAAAGCATATCCAGCAGGCCGGTATTGACCGCAACGGCAGCATGCTGGGGGTTGCGGCCGGTGGCGAAGGCATTTGGCTGGGATTCGTGGATCACATAAAGCTTGGGCATGGGCAGGCCCGCATTGGCCGCAAGCTGCGCGGTCATTTCATAAAGCCGGGGCGCTTCCTGCGGGGTGATGGGCTGGGCATTGTGCATGCGCAGTACCATCTTGTCGCTATTCCACCAGGAGAATAGGTTCATGCCGCCGGCGAAAATCAGCGCCATGATCATGCCCTGTTCGCCACCAATGGCTAGGCCGATGACGCCAAAAAGCGCGGTCATAGCCGCAAGCAGGATTACAGTGCGAGTATAGCCGGCCATAATGCGTTCCCTTTAGCCTCTCGTATAACGATGGGAGTGATGTTAGAACAAATTATGATGAATGATAAACCCCAGGTCGAAAAAGACCAACAGCAACCGCCTGCGCCGGCCAAGAGCCCACCGGCCAAGCCCAAGGAAATTGGCGGCCCCAAAGGCCCTGAGCCGACCCGCTTTGGCGATTGGGAACAGAAGGGCCGCGCCACCGATTTTTAGAATTTCCTGGCACCCGGCTGCTTGATGTCAGTTCAATGAACCGACGCCCCACCGCTTGAAAGCCTTGCCCGCCCGGGCCAATTCCTACCCGTGCAGCCGGGCGGGCGCGAATCCGCCGGCGCGGTTGGGGCGGGTCCCGTTCACCTTCGTTCACGGGATACGCTCTAAACCTTTGTATGGCCGCATTTTCCGAGCCGCCAAGTGATACCACTCGGCTTGAAAATGCTAAAATGTCGGGAGAAGGATTTCACAATGACGGATGAAGAAAACAGGATCATCACCGCTTTCGTTGAGCGGATGAGCGGCAATGCGGCGGCCCAGGGCGCGCCTTCTGGCCCCTGGGGTGCCAGCACGGCGCAGAAGCCAAGCCTTCCGCCGATTGACCCTGACGCGGATCGGTTGATCACGGAGCTTTTCACGCGTTACCCGGAAGCACGCTATCGCATCACGCAATCGGCCTTTGCGCAGGAAGCGGCGCTGGTCGAAGCCAATAACCGCATCCAGCAATTGGAGTGGGAAGTGGAAGCCGTGCGCCGTGAAGGTCAGGCGCAGAAGGGCGGCATGCTCGGTGGGCTTTTCGGCGGCAATCGCCCGGCCCCGATGCCGCCGCGCCCGCAGCCCTATTATCCGCCCGGCCATAATCCGCAGGCGCTGCAACAGCGCCCGGGTGGTGGTTTCCTTGGTACCGCACTTGCCACCGCAGCTGGTGTCGCGGGCGGCATCATGCTCGGCAATATGCTGATGGGCGCTTTGGGTGGCGGTGGTGCGGCGCAGGCCGCTTCTGCGGGTGACTTTGCGCAGGAAGCGGTGCCTTCAGCCTCTCCCTGGGGCGGTGACGGGCAGCCGGACGCGACCGCCGATTACGGCAATGATGCCAGCGCCGATTGGGGCGACGAAGAACAGCTGTGAATGCTAGAGCGTGTTGCGTTCACATGTGTTCACGCAACCCGCTCTAAATCTCTGTTTTTCGAGCATCTTCACACGTTCAGATGATTCCATCTGAACGCGATCTGCTCTAGCCTTTTGCTTCTTTGCGGATAGCAGTCAGCGCTGTGATTGTGGATCGGATATCGGCCTCAGAATGTTCGCTTGACATGAAGAACCGCAGTCGCGCGGCTTTTTCCGCAACCGCCGGATAGATGATCGGTTGCACATTGATCCCGCGTGCGAAAAGCAGCTGCGAATAACGCGCTGCGGCAATCGAAGATTTCAGGATTACCGGCACAATGGCATGGGCGGTGGCGGTGCCGGTATCGAAACCAGCCTCCCGCGCAAGGTCAAGGAAAAGCGCAGTATTGGCTTGCAAGCGCGCCACGCGCCCCGGTTCGGCATGAAGGATTTTCAGGCTTTCTGTCGCGGCCGCTGCCAGGGCCGGCGCCAGGCCTACGGAATAGACAAAACCCGGCGCAGAATGCTTCAGCCATTCAATCAGGCTCGCATTGCCGGCAATATAGCCGCCGCAGCCGGACAGGGTTTTTGAAAGCGTACCCATCCAGATATCAACCTCATTCGGGTCAATACCGAAATGTTCATGCACGCCATGCCCGCAGGCACCAACCACGCCAAGCGCATGCGCCTCATCCACCATCAACCAAGCATCATGGCGGCGCGCGATTTCAATGAAGCGCGGCAGATCGGGGATATCGCCATCCATTGAATAATGGCCCTCAATCACCAAAAGCGCCCGTCGCGCGCCGCGCCGCGCTTCGGCCAGCGCCGCTTCGGCAGCGCGCCAATCATTATGCGCGAAGGAAAGCCGTTTGGCGCCGGAAAGCCGGACCCCTTCAGTGCAGGAATTATGGATCGCTGCATCATGCACAATCAAATCACGCGGACCCATCATATGCCCAATCACCGTCACATTGGTGGCGTGGCCTGAAACAAACACAAGCGCTGCCTGTGCGCGGTAATGTTCCGCAAGCGCTGATTCGAGCGCGCCATGTGCTGGCCTTTCGCCCGAGACCATGCGCGATGCTGACGCCGAAACCCCATACAGATCTATCGCGGCCTTGGCAGCGGCCTGCACGCGCGGATCACCATTCAGGCCAAGGTAGTTATAGGACCCAAAATTGATCACTTCCCGCCCGGCAATCACACTATGGGCAGCAGCAATGCCTTCATGCGCGCGGAAGAAGGGGTTTTCCAATTCAAGGCTTGCCGCGGCATCACGCATCAGCGCCATTTCGCGCTGGCCCGGCAATTCGCGAAAGCCGCGCGGCGCTTCTGCTGCCGGCGCATCATCGCGCCGCAGTGTCAACCGCGCCAGTAGCGCTGCACGCGCGGTGGCGGAAAGGCCGAAGCTGCTACTCATGACGCGGCCACCGGTTCATGGGTTTCAATCAATGCTTCAACGGTTGCCATATCGCCATCATCCTTGAACAACACGCCCGAAACACGTTGTATCAAAATTGCCAAAGTCAGATCCTCGGTCACCGCCGTGAGCGGCACGCTAACGCCAATGCGGCGTTCCAAAGCCATGCGCAATTCAATGCCGCCAAGCGAATCAAGACCAAGCCCCGGTAGCGGCTGATCCACGCGCACCGCTTCGGGTGGCAGGCGCAGGATGCGTGCCATTTCCTCCCTTGCTATCGCAAGAAGCTCCGTCCGCGCCGCATCAGGCGCCATGGCCAGCAGCCGAGCCCGCAAGGCCGCACCATCGGCATCACGCTTTATCATGCGGCCACCAAGCGCCGCATAGGCAGGCTCGGCCAGAATGGGCAGCGCTGCCTGCATGCCCTCCCAGCTCATGCGCGCCAGGTGGATCACGGGCGCGCCGGCGGCGATCAGCGCAGGGAGGGTCATAAGAGCCTCCTGCGCGGCCATGGGCTTGGCACCGCTCAAGCGTTCCAGCTTTTCCGCCGCCGCCGCTTCGCGTGTCAGCACGCCGGCATCGGCGATCGGTCCCCAGCCAACCGCGAGCGCTGGCTTACCCAAGGCGTGGCGCCGCCGTGCCAGCCCTTCCAGCGCGGCATTGGCGGCGACGTAATTCGCCTGGCCAGGATTACCGAAGGCCGTGGTGGCAGAGGAGAAAAGCAAAAATAGATGCAGCGGATCATCAGCGGTCAGCGCTTCCAAAGCCTCGGCCGCGGCAAGCTTTGGCGCCAGCACGCGGGCGAAGCTTGCGCCATCCTGCCGCGCCGCAGCGCCATCGGCGAAAACCGCCGCGGCGTGCACCACGCCGCGGATGGGCGCGCCTTCCGCACGCAGCGCGGCCAAAACTGCGCCAAGCGCGGCGCGGTCCGTCGCATCACAGGCATGGGCGCTGGCGCGCGCACCAAGGGCGGCCAAAACGCGCAAGGCCGCATCCATGCCCGGCGTGGCCGCGCCGCGGCGTGACACCAGGGCGATGCGTCTAGCGCCAGCAGCGGCCAGCCATTTGGCGCATTCCAAGCCAAAGCCCTGCGTGCCCCCCAGCACCACATAGGCCCCGGCCTCATCCGGCTGCCAGGGTGCGGTCTGAGAAGCCGCAGGCAAGGGCGGGCGGATCACCAGCTTGCCGATATGGCTGGAAGCCTGAAGCTGGCGAAAGGCCGCTTCCGCTTCTTCCGCTGGAAAGGCGCGATAGGGCAGGGATGCCAACGCACCATCCGCAAGCCGCGCGGCGATATCGCGCAGCAGTGCTTCCGCCAAGGCGGGGCGCGCGCGCGGCAGCGCATCCGCATCCACGGCGAAATAGCTGATGTTGCGCCGCAAAGCGCCAAGCCCAGCACGGCGGCCTTCGGCAAAATCGCGCTTGCCCAATTCAATAAAGCGGCCAAAGGGTGAAAGCAGTGCCAGGCTTCTTTCCATCGCCACACCGGCCAGTGAATTAAGCACCACATCCGCGCCATCCGGCCAGGCGGCGCGCAGCGCATCGGCAAAGCCGGCATCGCGGCTATCCAACACCAGATCAGCGCCAAGCTGGCGCAAAAAGGCACGCTTTTCCGGGCTGCCGGCGGTAGTCGCCACCAAGGCGCCAGCCGCTTTAGCGATTTGCAGCGCCGCCAGCCCAACCCCGCCCGCCCCGCCATGGATCAGCACGCGCTCACCGGGGCGCAGCCGGGCCAGGGTTTCCAATGAATAGGCCGCCGTGATGAAGGCAACCGGGATGGTGGCTGCCGCTTCGGCGCTCATGCCCGGCGGCAGGGGTTGCAGCGCCTCGGCCCTCGTCAGCGCATGGGTCGCGAAGGCAGCGGGCGCAAAGCCGAAAACTCCGGCGCCCGCGGGCAGACCAACCCCCGGCCCGGCTTCATCCACAACGCCGGCGCATTCCATGCCAAGGGTCGGCCCCGCAAAGCCATCCATCAGCATGTCTTCCGGCAATAGCCCCTGCGCCCACATCACATCGCGGAAGTTGAGGCCCGTTGCCGTGACGCGCAGCCGAACTTCGCCGGGGCCGGGCTTCGGCAAGGTATCGGCCGCTCTCCAGCCAAGGCTTGCCAATTGCCCGGGCTGGCCGATGGCCAATTGCGCCGGAAAGCCAGGCGCCGGGGCGGGCAAGCCAGGCCGCATCAGCGGCGCAAAACGCCCACCAGCCGCAAGGCTGATCTCCGGCGCATCTCCGGCACATTCCGCCAGGATCAATGTCGCGGCGTCCTCTGGCGGCAGATCGGGGGCGACGGTCAGCCGGCGCGGCCTAAGCCCCGGCATTTCGTTTGCCAAGACCCGGCCAAGCCCGATCAGCGCCGCGGCACGCGCTTCATCAGTCTGGGCGGCCAGTATCAACCCGCCCGCCACGCCATCCGCCGCTGAGGCAAGCGCGGTAAGCGCCCCCAGCGCCGCAGAGGGTTCCGCCATGCCGGTTAGCGCCAGGATTTTCGCCCCGCGCAGGTTTTTGGGTGGCGGCAGTTCCCCCAGCGTCAGGATCGCCGTTGGCCGATCCGGCGCCAACTGCGCCGCCAGCGCCTGAGCCAGTGGCATGGCCTCGGCATCGGCGAAAATCAGCAGCGATTCAGCCGAAACCAACGCGGGCTCTGCGCTGTTCGCCGCCGGGCCTTGGCCCGTGATCAGCAGCGCCGGCCAGGGCGCGGCTGAGAGCGCTTCCACCTCCGCCCCCTGCCACGCCGCCATGCCGAGCGCGGTGCGCCAAGCAGCGGCATCCGGCAGGGCGCCTTCCGGATCATCCCGCCACCAGGTCGGGTCTTGCCCCATGGTGAAGTTCCAGAGCGCCCCGGGCGCGGGTTCGCCCAGCAGCAGAAGCGACCCCGGCGCCGCCTGGCCGATAAGCCCTTCCAGCACGTTGAGCCCACGACCAGTAAGCGCTGCTGGCGCCAAGCCAAGGATCACATCGGCCCTTTCTGCTGGGGCAACGGCGGTGCTCAGTTTTTCCCAGCCATCCCATGTCATAAGGATCGCCTCAGGGACCGCCCCGATCGCCCCGGCCCGAGCCTCACCAATGGCGCGGTAATGGATACGCCGGCCGCTGCCGCCAAGCAGCGCCAAGGCGCCGCGCGTCAAGGCCCCGCCCGCGCCAAGTTCCAAAATCCTGATTGGCCGATCCTCGGGCCAGGTTTTAAGCAGCGCGCGCAGCCCGGCCAAAAGCGGTTCCGCCAAGGCCCGCAGCGCTCCGCCGCTGGCCGGTGGAGGCGCCGCGACAAGGGCCTCACCATGTAAGGCCGGGACCATTTGTTCCCCCGCCCGCGCGAGCCAGGCCAGATCAAGCGCCATCCCCGGCTGTTCCGCCAGAACGGCGCGCCAGATCGCCTCGGGCGGCGGCAAGGGCTGGTCTTCGATGATGCGCCAGCCCCCTGCGAGGGGTTCGGCAGCGCCCGCTGCCGCCAGAATTCGCCACAGTGCGGCGCGGTAGGGGCTGTGCGGTGCGGCGTTGTCGCGCAGCGCCGCCAGTGCCAGGGCGGCCACATGGGCTTCCAGCAGCAGCACGGCTTCGCTCAGCGACGCGGTCTGATCCTGGCCCCGGATTGCCGCCATCATCGGCGCAACATCGAGCGTTGCTGGGGTGTTGAGCAGCGGCAGGCTCGGCACCGGATCAAGCCGGAAGGCAAGGCTTTCCAGCTTCTCACGACCCGGGCGCGGCATGCGCTGGAACCAGATATCCTCGATCCTTGCTACCACCACGCCAGCGGCATCACGCAACGTCAGGCTGGCGGCAAAAAGCCTTGCGCCGCGCCGACCCGGGGTGATTTCGGCCGAGGCGATGGGGGCAGCATCGCGCCTGGCACAAAGCCGGCCGATGCGCACGGGAATAATGGCCTCATCAGCGCTGAGGCCTTGGCCCAGCATCAGGGCGAAAAGCCCCTGCAAGGCGCCATCCAGCAGCGCGGGATGCAGCATAAAGCCGTCATGCGCTGGCGCACTTTCCGGCAGGCTCAGCCGGGCGAGCGCTGCCCCGGCGGCGCCATCTACGTCCACATGCTTAAGGCTTTGAAAGGCCGGGCCGTAATCAAGGCCGTGGCGCGCGGCAAAGGCGATCACCTCGGTGCCCGGCACCTGCCGTGTCTTGGCCAGCGCAAATTCTGGCGTGGCCGGCAGGCGCGGCAGGGCGGCCAGCCGGGCGCGGGCGCAAAGGGCGAATTCATCCTCGGCCAGGCGCGGGCGGGCTTCCAGGGTGAAGCCATCTTCGTCATCCGCTTTGAAGCGCAATTCCGCCATGCTGTCCTTGGCGAGCGAAACGGGGCGGAGGATGGCAAGTTCACTCACTTCCAGCACCGGCGCGTCAGGATGGGCAAACGCTGCAGCGGCCAAGGCGGCTTCCGCCATGGCGGCGGCGGGCAGCACCGCTTCGCCAAATAGCTGATGATCGCCAAGCCAAGGCATGGAAGTGATATCCAGCCATTGTGTCCAAAGCCCGGGTACCGATCCCTGCCGGAAGCCAAGCAATGGATGGTCTTGCAGCGGATCAGTCAACCGTGCGCTTTCGACCGTGCGCGGGAACCAGATGGACCGGCGCGCAAAGGGCGTGCGCGGCAGTTCAGCGCGCTCTGCAGCGCCCTCAAACGCGGCGGCGGCGCGCGGATCATCACCCGCAGCGACGGCACGATCGGCAATGGCGGGAAAGGGATCGCCTGGCGGGTCCTGGCGCTTCAGGCTTGAAAGGATCGCCCCTTCCACCGCCTCGGCGCGGAGTGTCTCTCGGAGATAGTTCTGCAAAACGGGCGCGGGGCCGATTTCCATGAAAAGTCGCGCACCTTGCTGCGCTGCTTCCGCCACTGCATGGTGAAAGTGCACGGGTTCGCGCAGGTTGCGCCACCAATATTCGGCCCCAGCTTCCGCCCCGGGCAAGGGCTTGCCAGTGACGGAGGAAATCATCGTGCAAGTACCGGGCTGCGTATTCATACCCGCCAGATCGTACAAAAGCCCGGTCTTTACCGGGTCCATCGCTGCGCTATGGAAGGCGTAGTCCAGATCAAGCGGAATCGCTAACAGTCGCGCCGCTTCCGCTGCTTGGCAAAGCCGCGCAATCGCCGCCGCCGGGCCCGCGATGGTGAGCGCCGCCGGCGCATTGATCGCCGCGATTTCAAGCCCAGGGCCACATTCTTCGAGCAATGGCGCGATGGCTTCGGGCGTTGCGCCAATCGCCGCCATGCGCCCAGTGCCGCGCGTGGCGTGCTGATGCCGACTGCGCGCCACAATCAGCGCAGCCGCCTGATCAAGCGAGAGAATCCCCGCCGCTTGTGCCGCCGCCACTTCGCCGACCGAATGACCGATCACCAGATCAGGCGTGATGCCTTGTGCGGCCAGTGCCGCAACAACGCCGATTTGCACGGCGAAAAGCAAAGGCTGGGCAAGGTCCGTGCCCGCAAGTTGTGCATCGCTCACACCCGCCTTGATCAGTGCGGCTGGTGAAACCCCAAGCCTTGGCGCCAGCGCCGCATCTGCCGCCAGCACGGCGCGCCGAAAGGCGGGCGAGGCGTTAAAAGCTTCACGCGCCATGCCAAGGTGCTGCGCGCCATTGCCACTAAACACAAAGGCCATGTGGCCGCGCAGCGCCACACCTTGCATCGCGCCAGCCTCACGCTCTCCCGCTTCCCAGGCCGCCAGGCGCTGGGATAGCGCAGCGCCGTCAGCCCCGCGCAGCACAAGCCGATGCGGCGCAAGGTCCCGATACCGCGCCTGACCACGCGCGAGTGCCGCGGCGCGCGCGCCATCAGCGCCCGCCAGCGCATCACGCCAGGTGGCAACCGAAAGCCGCAGCGCTTCGGCAGAGCGCGCCGAGAGAATAAGCGGCGGCGCCCCCCTGGCCGCGGCGCGATGCAGCGGGCGCGGATGGGGCGCGCGGCCCAAAATGGCCGCCGCATTGGTGCCCCCAAAACCGAAGGCATTCACACCCATCAAAGCATCATCGGCGACCGTGATGGTCTCCGTCGTGCGCGGGACCTGTAGGTTCAAATCCGCGAAATCAATCGCCGGGTTGGGGTTCGCGAAATGCAGCGCGCGCGGCACAAAGCCCTGTTCCAGCATGAGCATGGATTTCAGCAAGCCCGCCATGCCGGCGCCCGCTTCCAGATGGCCGATATTAGCCTTGGCGGACCCGATCGGCAGCGGCGCGCTCCGATGCTGCGCAATGGCTTGGCCGATCGCCCAGGCCTCAGCCGGGTCGCCAGCTTGGGTGCCGGTGCCATGCGCTTCAAAGGCAAGGAAACTATCAGGATCCACAGCGCTTTTTTCAATCAGGCCTTTCAGCAGAGCAGCCTGCGCGTCGCGATTGGGCAGTGAAATGCCAATGGTGCGCCCCGCTGTATTGCTCGCCGTGCCAAGCAGCAGCGCGCGGATTGGCTCATGCGCGGCTTTGGCATCGGCTAGGCGGCGCAGAATAACCACACCCGCCCCTTCCGCACGCACATAGCCATCCGCCGCCGCGTCAAACACCTGGCAGCGGCCGCGAGCAGACAGCATGCCCGCACGGGAAAAGCCGATGAAGGCATAAGGCGAGAGCAGCAGATTGACGCCGCCCACCACGGCGGCTTCCAAGGATGGATCGTCTGCCAAGGCCCATGCCGCAAGATGCAGCGCGACAAGTGAAGACGAACAAGCGGTATCAATCGTCTGCGCGCCGCCGCGCAAATCAAACACATGGCCTATGCGGTTGGATAAGATGGAAAGCGCATTGCCGGTCATCAGGAAGCGTTCGGTTGCGGCGGGGTCCTGCAGCCTTATCTCTGCAAAATCGGTGGACGAACCCCCAACGAAGACCGCGATATTGCGCCCGGCAAGGTTTTCGGGGCGCAGCCCCGCATCCTCAAAGGCATCGCGCGTTACTTCCAACAAAAGCCTTTGCTGTGGATCGGCTTCCGCGACCTCGCGCGGGGAAAGGCCGAAGGCTTCAGCGTCAAAACCCTTGATATCGCCAATCGTGCCGGCAGCGAAACTATAGCTGCGGCCGGCTTCGCCCTGGCGCGCATGATACCAACGCGCTTTTTCGAACCGATCATCCGGCACTTGAGTGACGGCATCCTCACCCCGCCGCAGCAGGTCCGCGAAGCAGGCGAGATGGGGCGCGCCAGGCAGCCTGGCGGCTGCACCGATAATGGCGATGGGTTCGGCGCGCCGCTTGCTTCCGCGCTTGGCACGACCGCGCATAGGTGCTTCAGGATCCCAGCATTGAGGGTGCAGCAGGCGCCCTTCGCGTAGGTGCGGCCATCGGGCCCGGGGCAAACCGCCGTGCGTTTGCCGGCACGGACGCGTTGGCAATTTCCTCTAACCATGGGTCTACCAGCGAAAAATGATCCTCCCAGCTTGGCGATGACCAGCGTTCGATCCGGCGCAATTGCGCCTCACGCACCCGGCTATCCTCATCCGTGAAGCCTAGGATCAGGCGACGCCATCCGAGCCCATCAAGGGGGT
>CAMCHA010000019.1 GCA_945874515.1 Asaia bogorensis | reverse complement strand
GCGCGTCAGATTGATGCGATGTTCGTCACGGCCAGACAGGCGCAGATATTCCAGCGTCGTGTCATCCACCGGGAAGAAGCCGCAGGTCGCGCCATATTCGGGCGCCATATTGCCGATGGTCGCACGATCCGCGAGCGGCAGATGCGCCAAACCAGGGCCGAAGAATTCAACGAATTTGCCGACCACGCCCTTCTTGCGGAGCATCTGCGTGACCGTCAGCACCAGATCGGTGGCGGTCACACCTTCCTTCACCGAACCCGTCAGCTTGAAGCCGATGACATCGGGGATGAGCATGGCAATCGGCTGGCCGAGCATGGCGGCTTCCGCTTCAATCCCGCCGACACCCCAGCCCAGCACGCCAAGGCCATTGACCATGGTTGTGTGGCTATCCGTGCCATAGCAGGAATCGGGGAAGGCGAAGACATCGCCGGTATCCGTCGCGGTCCAAACCACCTGCGCCAGGTATTCCAGATTGACCTGGTGGCAGATGCCCGTGCCCGGCGGCACAACGCGGAAATTATTGAAGGCTTCCTGACCCCAGCGGAGGAATTCGTAACGCTCCCCATTCCGCTCAAACTCAATATCCACATTCTGCTGAAGCGAAGACGCGGTGCCGGAGACATCCACCATCACCGAATGGTCAATCACGAGATCCACGGGAACCAGCGGGTTCACCTTGCGCGGGTCACCGCCCAGGCCAAGCAAGGCATCGCGCATGGCGGCAAGGTCAACCACGGCGGGCACGCCGGTGAAATCCTGCAGCAGGATGCGCGCGGGGCGGAAGGGCACCTCCTTATCGGAACGGCCTTCCTTCACCCATTCGGCGATCTTCTTCGCGTCATCCACCGTATAGGAACGGCCATCTTCGAAGCGCAGCACATTTTCCAGCAGCACCTTGAGGCTATAGGGCAGGCGGGTGATGTCGCCGATGCTCTTCGCTGCCTCGGGCAGGCTGAAATAATGATAGGTCTTGCCGTCAACACTGAGCGTGCGACGAGTCTTCAGGCTGTCTTGCCCGATCATCCGCATGGCTGATTACCCTTCCTCAAGCGCGCTGGCCTTGCGTGACCGCGCTAATCACGGCTTTAAAGCATGGAGACTGAATATGGTCCATTGGCGAGGGGGCGGAATTTGGCGTCGGGGCAACCCATTTTGGACGTGCTGGACCTTGCCTGCATCCGCGGTGATCGGGCGATTTTTGCTGGGCTCAGCTTCTCCGTGCCGGCGGGCGGCGCGCTGCTGCTGACCGGGGCCAATGGCGCGGGGAAATCAAGCTTGCTGCGCGTGCTTGCCGGGCTGCTGCCGGCGGCGGGCGGTGAGGTGCTGCTGGAAGGCGCACCGGCACGTTCGGACCCTGCGGGCCATGCGCTCAGGCTGCGCTATATCTCCAGCCAGGATGCGCTAAAGCCAGCGCTGACCGTGGCCGAAAATCTGGCCTTTTATGCCGCGCTTTGGGGAGGCGACGTGCCCCCAGCGCTTGAGGCGCTTGGCCTCAGCCCGCTGGCATCCCTGCCCGGGCGGGTGCTGTCCACCGGGCAAAGGCGGCGTCTTGCCTTGGCGCGGCTCGCTTTGGCGCCGGCGCGGCTTTGGCTGCTGGATGAACCAAGCCTTGGGCTGGATGCGGCTTCCGTCGCGCGGCTTGGCGATTTGATGGCGCGCCACCGCGCCGCCGGCGGCGCCATTCTGGCCGCGACCCATCTGCCCTTACCGCTGCCGGATGCGGTGGAGTTGAAGCTATGAGCGGGGGCGTGTTTGGCGGGTTCCTGGCGGTGCTTGGGCGGGAATGGAAGCTCGCGCTTCGCCATCCTTCCGATACCCTGGCTGCCGTGCTGTTCTTCGTGCTGGTGGCGGCCCTTTTCCCCTTTGGCGTCGGCCCTGCGCCGGAAACACTCGCGCGGATTGCCCCCGGCGCACTGCTGGCTGCCGCACTACTGGCAGCGCTTTTGCCTTTGGACCGGCTATTCGGGGCGGAGGCAGAGGATGGCTCGCTCGATCAATTGCTGCTTTCCGGCCTGCCGCGCAGCGCGCTGGCGGCGGCCAAGGCGCTCGGCCATTGGCTGACCACCGGCGTGCCACTGATTGCGGCGACCCCCATCGCGGCGGCGATGCTTAACCTGCCAGTGGAAGCATGGGGGGTGGCGATGGCCGCACTTGCCCTGGCGACTGCGCTTTTGTCGCTGCTGGGTACTTTGGGCGCGGCGCTGACGCTCGGCGCGCGGCGAGGTGGCGTGCTGCTGCCCTTGCTGGTGCTGCCGCTGGCGATCCCGGCGGTGATATTCGGCGCGGCGGCGATTGAAGCCGCCAGCGCCGGGCTTTCCGCCGCCCCCTTTCTGCTGCTGTTAGGGGCGGGGGTGTCGCTTGCCGCACCGCTCGCGCCACTCGCGGCGGGGGCGGCGCTTAGTAGCGATTGATTTAGCCAGGTGGCATGGCAGCGACAGCGGCTTCATTGCCGGCGGCGTAGTAATTATTGCTGATTGCTGCGTTGCGGTTAACCAGCGGGCGCATGAATAAGGGGTGAGTCATGCTGCGAATTTCATGTTCCACTTCAAACAACACGCGCCCATCATTCGGGTCCACCACCTTGATGAAGCGGTATTGATGCGCGCTGTCTTCACGCGAAATCAGGTCACGTTCATTAAGCCGGTTGTAGATGCCGCCGAAATCCACAAAGGCCAATTGGACATGGTGGCCATCAAAAGCGGGTTGCGGCTTGTCGGTTTCGCGGAAGGTCAGGAATTGCTCCCGCGCCACGCGCACATAAAGCAGGCCATCGCGCATTGCCGTGCTGGTGCCGATGATCTGCTCATAGAACCGCGCAATGCCAGGCAGCGTGCCGTGCGCGACATCGAATTCGACATAAGGCATGCCAAGCGTGATGCGACCGAGCTTTTCGGCATTCGGGCTATGGCAGCGCATGCGATTGCCCCAGGGGCAGGTCACATCCACATGATCTTCCGCTTCAACGAAGGCATATTGCGTGCCTTCCAGCCAGCGCCGCGCACGGTCCAGCCGATGCAGAAGCTGCGCGCGATCCGGTAACACCAGACCCGTGGTGCCGCGCAATACCTGCGCCGGGCCGGTCGGTAAATGGAATTGGCTGATGCCGGCATTGGCCCACATATTGTCGATGCCCGTCATCAAATACGGGTCACGCGTGAGGCCAAGCGCGCTGATGTAGAAGGCTGTCGCCTTCAACTGATCGGGAACTTGCAGATTGACATGCTGCAATTCAACGACGTTGCCCATAGATTCTTCTGTTCGATTCCAAGGGCTTGCGAGTTTTGTGGTGCCGTCCATTGTTTTCCTCCGATTTTTTGTTTCGATAAGTTGTCGTTACTTATTGATAGTAAGCCAGCCTACTCCGCCGCCTTGGGCGCATAGCCAAGGCCGCCTTGGTATTTCTCTGACGCTTCCGCGGGCAGGAATTCGGCTTCCATTTCGCGGATGCGGTCAAAGCCGGCGAAGCCATGCAGATTGCCCATGGGGTGCTGCTTGAAGCGCGCATCATAGGCGGCTTCCGCCATGGGGCCTTCGGCCTTCAGCGTGGTCGCGAAATCATGGATCGCCATGATGGTGGCGCGCATTGCAGCCCCTGGCAGGATGCAGGCGCGAATGCCAATCGTGGCCATTTCTTCCGCCGTGAAGCGCGGCGAAATGCCGGTCATGTTGTAGAACACCGGGCCTTTCACCGCCTGGCAGATATGCGCGACTTCTTGCCTGTCCTTCGGCCCTTCTACGAAGGCGAGGTCCGCGCCTGCTTCCAAAAAAGCATTGGCGCGGGTGATGGCTTCTTCCATGGAACCGCCATGCGCGCCGCGCGCATCAGTGCGCGCGATGATCACGAAATCAGGGTCCAGCGCATCGCGCGTTTGGCAGGCGGCGCGGATTTTCAGCACGGCTTCATCACGCGCAATCACTTCCCGCCCCGCGACATGGCCACAGCGCTTTGGCGCCACCTGGTCTTCCAAATGCATCCCCGCCACGCCGGCGCGAATATATTCTTCCACCGTGCGCACCACATTGATGGCATTGCCAAAACCCGTATCGGCATCGGCAATCAATGGCGCGCGCACGGCAGAGGCGATCAACTTCGCATTCAGTGCCATTTCGGTCAGCGTAATCAGCCCTGCATCGGGCAGCCCAAGCAGATTGAGCGAGGTGCCATAGCCCGACATATAAAGCGCCGGGAAACCCGCATGTTCCAGAATACGGGCCGACATGGCGTTGAAGCAGCCCGGCAGGATCAGCGGCGCGGGTTCCTTCAACAACGCGCGCAAGCGGGTGGTGGCGCGGGCGGGGCTTGCTTGACCAAGGCGCATGAGCGTTTTCCTTATTTCAGCGGGAAGCCGAGGGAGCGCAGCGCTTCCTTCAGCCCATCGCGCCCACGCAGCGCACTGATGGAACCAATGCGCGAAATCACGCGCTGAGACCAATTATCCGCTGCCATTTCATAACGCTTGGAATATTCGGCAAGCTTTTCATCATAGGAAGCGCGCAGCGCCTTTTCCTTGGTGGTGGAATAGGTTTCGTGATGCAGGACCGCTTCCTGAGACAAGCGCGGCTTCACCGCGCTTTCCTTGCCCGGCGCAGCATAGCCCACGCAAAGCCCAAAGACCGGGGCGGCGCCGGGCGGCAGACCGAGCATGGCGGCGACACGTGGCACATCATTGCGCAAAGCCCCGATGTACACCGTGGCAAGGCCCAAGCTTTCCGCCGCCACCACGGCGTTCTGCGCGGCAAGCCCCGCATCAATCGCTGCCACAAGGAAGGTTTCCAGGAAGGGCATCCCCGCCAGGGAGACTCCTTCTTGATGCCCAAGCCTTTCATTGCGCGAGACATCGGCGATGAAGACCAGAAAGATCGGGCATTGTTCGATATGGCGCTGCCCGCCGGCGATTTCCGCGAGCGCCTTGCGCTTTTCCGGGTCATTGACCGCAACCACGGACCAGGTCTGCAAATTGGAAGACGTCGCCGCCGATTGCGCCGCCGCGATCAGGGATTCCAGCGTGCCTGCCGGCAGCGCATCGGGCCGATAGCCGCGCACCGAACGGTGCGACAGCAAAAGGGCCATGGTGTCGTTCCAAGGGCCAATCTTGGGTTCGGCGCCGGCGCCGTAACGCGCGGTCAGGGCAGCCGCGGTCGGCAATTGCATACCATCCATGGGGGTAGTCCTTCTCAATGATGGGATAAGGTTAGGCTAGAATGACGCGGCGGGAAATCACCCGGCCTGACGCCACCCCGCCGCCGGGTGAGGCGCCGCCAGCAAAGGCCCGGCGCCGAAAAGCTTTTCGCGGTAGGTGCCCGGCGTGTAGGCCCGCTTATAGCGCCCGCGTTCCTGAAGCGCGGGCACCAAAAGCCGCACCACATCTTCCAGACATTCCGGTGTAACAGTACGCGACAGGTTGAAGCCATCCACATCCGCCTGGTCCATCCAGGCAATCAGTTCCTCGGCCACCTCCTCCACACTGCCAATGATGGGCGGCTGGCGGCTGCCGAGTACCATGCGGTCAATCAAGGCGCGCTTGGTGGCGCGCGGCGCGGCGGCGCGGAGCGCTTCCACATTCGAACGAATGGCCTGGCTTTGCCCGGCTTCCGGCAATTCATCGTCTGGGGCAAAACGCGCCAGATCAATGCCGAGTGAGGCGGAAGCATGGGCTAGCGCACCTTCAATGCTGGCATGCTGGCGATATTCGGCAAGTTTCGCTTCGGCCTCTGCCCGCGTGCGGCCAATGATGATCGTGGCGCCCACGAAAACACGGATCGGGCGAGGCGTTGCGCGGGCGCGCAAATCAGCGACCAGCTTCGCCACATGCGGCTTTGGCCCACCGTTCAAAAACACGCATTCCGCGTGCTGCGCGGCAAAGCCCCGCCCGCGATCCGAAGCCCCAGCCTGATACAAAACCGGCGTGCGCTGCGGTGATGGCTCCACCAAATGCGGCGCATCCAGACGGTATTGCCGGCCTTCATGGCGGATGCGTTTTACGCGCGCGGGATCGGCGTAAATGCCCGCGGCACGGTCTCGCTTCACCGCATCGGCGGCCCAGGATTCCTCCCAAAGCCGATAGACGATTTCCATGTATTCATCGGCCAGATCATAGCGATCATCATGCGCCATCTGCCGATCCAGCCCCATGGCGCGGGCCGCACTATCCAGATAGCCCGTCACGATATTCCAGCCGATGCGCCCTTTAGTGAGGTGATCCAGCGTGGAAAAACGCCGCGCCATTAGCGCCGGGCTTTCCCAAGCCAGGTTGCAAGTGACGCCAAAACCAAGGTTCCGCGTGGCCGCTGCCATGGCCGGCACAATCAGCATCGGGTCCAGCAGCGGCACCTGCACCGCGTTACGAATGGCCGCATCGCCATTCCCGCCATGCACATCATAAATACCGAGAACATCCGCCAGAAAAAGCCCGTCAAACAGCCCTTCTTCCAATAACCGCGCCAGGCCCATCCAGTAATCTAGCGAGAGATATTCAGCAGACCGATCGCGTGGATGAGTCCACATGCCCTGCTGGATATGGCCAACACAGGCCATATCAAAGGCATTGAAGCGGATCTCTCGCTTCACAGCGAAAGCCCAGGGATCAACAAGGCTTCCAGCACACGGCGCCGATCGCCATCAATCACCACCGCCTTGCGTGCTTTCAAATCAAAGCCAATGCCCACCGCTTCCGCCGCCGCCACCGGAGCACCAGTCACGCCATCATGCAGCAAATGCGTCCAGGTGGTGGTTTTCTCCCCCAGCGCGCGCAGCCCGCTATGGATGATCAGCAAATCGCCCATCCGCATTGGTTGCAGATAGACCAGCCGATATTCCAAGGCCGCGCTGCCAATGCCTTCTTCCCGCGCGCCAAGTTCTTCCGAGCCACGAAAGCGCAGATTGGGCACGCCATCCCAAATCCGCGCAATCACCACATCAGGGCGCATCAGCCCGGCGCGATCACAATCTTCGGCCCGGATGGCGCCCAGATGCGCCTCGGTCAGACCCATGGCCTTGGTGGCGGCAAGGTCAGGCGGCATGCGGATGGGGTCAAAGGGCAGCCCGCGCGGTCCGGCATGATCCGGCAGCGTCACCGCCAGGCTTGCGATTTTCTCATCCAGCCCCACCGGCAGGGGCAGAACCTCGCCCGAGACCGGGTCCCGCAATTCGATATCCGAAACCAGCGCCGCCGCCGCTACCCCGGTGCCGCTATTGCGAATTTCCGCATAGATGCGCAGCGCGTCCCCCCGCCTTTCCACAATACCGCCGAAAATCGTGAAAGCCGTGCCCGCCGCCATTTCGCGCAAAAAGCGAATATGCTGATCAACCGGCGTGAAAAAGCCGCGATCCGGCGTGATGCCGAGCGCCAAGCCCAGCCAGGCCAGCCCATCCCCCGCCCGCGCAAGGTAATGGCGCACATTCATATGCCCCATCACATCGCATTCGCCGCTTTGCACGCTGCCCTTGCCGATCACGATCATCCTGGGGTCCCCTTCATCGCCCGCACAACACCCCGGCCCGCCCCCATAAGCAAGACATGACCCCTTGAGCCCGCCAAAACTTCGGCGCAACATGGCCAAAAGCGAGAAGGAACCCCACCATGGATGTCGGTATTTTCAACCTCATGGGCTATCGCAATCGCGGCGTGCCCACGGCCTCGATCTATGACCAGACCATCGCCCAGGTGAAGGCCGCGGAAGCCGCCGGCTTCAACATCGCCTGGTTCGCCGAGCATCACTTCTCCAACTACTGCGTCTGCCCATCACCCCTGATGATGCTGGCCCGCCTGGCGGGCGAGACTTCACGGATCAAACTCGCTTCCGGCGTTGTCATCGTGCCGCTGTACCACCCTTCCCGCCTGATCGCCGAAATCGGCATGGTGGATTCGCTAACCCATGGGCGCCTCGTGCTCGGCGTTGGCAGCGGGTATCAGCCTTATGAGTTTGAACGCTTCGATGCATCCCTTCAGGAAGCGCCGCATCGGCTGCTGGAAGTAATGGCCATGATGGAAAAGGCCTTTGGCGGCGAGACCTTCTCCCACGAAGGCGAATATTATTCCCTGCCGCAAACCCACATTGCCCCCCGCCCCGCCGGCAAACTGCCGGAGATTTGGGTGGCCGGCGACAACCCCGACCTGCATCGCTACGCGGCACAGCGTGACTGCGTGGTGATGGTAACCCCCCGCCACTTCACCCCTGCCCTTTTGGCCGTCGCGCGCCGGCGCTTTGAAGATATTTGGCGCGCCGCCGGCAAATCGCCCGAGGCGTTGCGCTTCGGCGCCATGCGCCCCTTCTGCGTGACAGATGACAAGGCCGAAGCCATGGCCTTTTTGGAGAATGCCCGCTGGCAAATCCGCCTATCCCAAAGCCTGCGCCGCAAGGAACAGGAAATGGATGGCGGCTTGCTGGTGGAAAAAACCTGGGAAGGCGAACCAAGCCTGGAAGAAATGGGGTCCTTCATGCTGGTGGGGGACGCCGATACGGTGGCCGCCCGCATGGCCGCCGAAATCCGCGCCGCCAGCCCCTGCCACTACCTGCTGCAAATGCAGATTGGCGACCTGCCGCCCGCCATCGCCATGAACACCATCAAGGCCTGGCAGAGCGCCATCCGCCCCCGCCTGGAACGCGAATTCGGCCCGCTGGACCGGATTGGGGTGCCGGTGCCGGCGGCTGCGTGAAGCATTTTCAAGCCAGGTGGCTTCACCTGGCGACTCGGAAAATGCGACCAAACAAAGGGGTTAGAGGCTGGCTGCCGCATGCATGCGGCGGGCAGGCTCTAAATATCTGCTTGACCCCCAGCCCCGCGATTTGACACTATTTCAGGCGTGGTGACGCTTACGCCAGTCAGTCGCGGGGATGAGGATACGCTCTGGGCCGTTGTGGCAACCGTGGGGCGCAAAAGCCGCGTGGCCGAGGTTTTCCGTTCCCGCTCCGCCGCATTGAACGACCGAGACTGGCGCGACCAACAAGTGCGCGCCTACGCCGATTGGCTGATCCGCGCCAAACAACCCGTGCCACATTATTCGGTGACACCGATCAAACGATCCGACCTACCCCGGAAATGGACGCCATTGCCGGCACTCGGGTTTTTGCGGGGGCAGATGGTGTGATTGGGTTGAGGGGGAGGCTTCATGGAGGGGCTCTGCCCCTCCAAACCACCCCGCCAAAGGCCGGGGGGCCTTTGGAAACCGGGTTTTGGGGGTAGCCCGAGGCATACTTGGAACGCTGTCACCGTCAGGGGCATATCGTAGTTATACCAACAGAGGACACTTCATTATGGATAAGAACGATTTTTTGCGGCTTATCAAGAACGACATCGTTTCTGGCTGGCCGACATCTACCGTCACTCCAATGACGTCGGGCTGGAATCCTTCTGGGAAAGACTTATTCATCGCCCGATTCAAGGTCGGCAATAAACGGATTCGAGTAGAGATGTCCCCTAGTTTTTTTCAAGATTTCAATTCAGCCTACCCACTCCTTTGTGCTGAGGGACAAGTTGCTGACAAATCCCAAATTGAAGAATTCCGTCGCGCATTAGACGAGCGCGAATGGGATTGTAGCTTTGATGATGAGAACAAAATCTGGGTAGTTCATTTCACCTGAGCCGACTTTACAAATACGCTGCCCCCTTTACGCAGACCGGATTTGAAGCGTGCCTCAAGCGACATTGAGCTTGGTTATTTTCCGAATGATCACTTTCATTTTGTTGGGTTTGGTATGCCTTCGCTGATGGCGAAGCAGCGTCCTATAGATGATGCTGCGCCCCTCATAAGGCCGCTCAGTGATTTAGCCATAGATGTATTAGTCGAGCAAAACCGGCAGTCCCTCAATAGGCGCAAGCCGATCAGCCTTTTCGTATAGCCGAGAACATTCATCACTGCGAAAATCGTAACAGTCTTTGCTTTGTTTTTTTATATTCTTTTGGCTTATATCTTTTCATCACGTTTAGTTCTCTAACACGAATACTTTCACCATCATCTGATTTTCTTACTTTAAAGAACTGAAATTCATCTTCACCATGAGTATTGAATGCTTCTTGAAGTTCTGCATTGGTATGAGAGCCTCGTCGCAAGGCAGAAAGATGTTGAGATTTACGAACTTTAAGGCCTCGGGTGGTGCTACCAACGTAGATCACTCTGTCCTGACATAAAATTTTATAGACAATCCTTAGCTCATCGTCATTACTAAATTCCGGACGTTTAACAGATGGCAGGTTTTTTGTCGGCTTGGGTTTCGACTTCATTTTGAATAGATCAGGTGAGTATATCTCTATTGCAATTTGTTTTTCTCTTTTCTTTACATTTTTTACGGCCAGAATTTTCCATCTTAACTCTGTCGCGCCTGCATCGAGCAATTGCGCGTTTTTAGTCTTAGGAATCCATCCAATCTGGATGCCCCCCAAAGCGACTTCTATCGCCCTTGAATCATATATATTGTTCGGGATGTGCTTAAGCGTGACTTGCATTCCAGCTCGAAGAACGCCTTCAGATTTCAACCGACTGGCTTCGGTTGCAAAGCTACCGGCGAGAATAATCTTCCTTGGAACGCCAGGATGACCAGCGGTGATTCCGCTTTTCTCAAGCGAGACTTGATGCGCATTTTTCAGCGAATTAAGAGCACGAGCTAGCATCGCACCCGAAAAAGCGTTTTTCTCGTCAGGAATACTTTTCCGTCGCCGGAAAGAATTGTTTACCGCTGGCGTCTCCGATGCGCTGGCTTGCTGGGTTGGGTACCCTCCTTTTACCCAGGGGCTACCTTGGGAGGGTGATGAGGGAGTTTTTATGGTTGGTGGACGGACATCGTCAGCGGCTTGTCGTGACGGAGCGTTTGTTGGGGTCGATCTAGTTACCTCGGGCTCGCTACGAACCTGCTGCGTGCTGCCTGAAAACGCTGGCACTTGGAAACGCACCGCCGATGACCCAGCCGGGGGTGCGCTCAACCAAGGGTTACTTGTCGTAGATGGGGTTTGATGTCCCAGGGGGCTCAAGCTGGAAACTGCTTTTCCAGGTGATACCGCTTCCTGAGCAGGCGATTTATTTTGCGAACTAGACTGCAATGGCGCACTTTCGGGAAGCGAAGTTTTTTTGCGCGTGAAGCGTTCTCTGAACTTCTGCAACCAGCCACTCATCGAACAACGAGCGCAGCACGTGAAAAAAGTGGATCGCGCTCACGCGAAATTCTAAGATTCTCAATGAATGCGTCAAGCAGGCTTCTTTTCACCATCTTCAATCTCTAAAAAGAAAATTCTTCGAAATCAAGCTAAAAAATTCGCAAAGAATATAGCCGAGATATTCCCTTCATCGTGCGTACAGTAACGATGTCACATGGACAGTCGCATAATGAGAAACGCGCCGCCACGTTTGAGTTCGCCAAGTATGTTAAGGGGGGCAGTATCCCCCTCACCCCCGCCTCACCCCCCAATAACAAACCCCAAACGCCGCCAAGCCCCCCAGCACCGAAGCCGCCACATAAACCACCGCCAACCACGGCGCCCTGTCCCACAGCACGCCGGTTTCCAGTGAAAAGGCGGAAAAAGTCGTGAAACCGCCAAGCAGGCCCGTCACCAACAATAGCCGCGCCTCACCGGAAACACCCAGCGCGCCAAACACGCCAATCAGCGCGCTGCCGATGATATTCACCGCCAGCGTCCCCCAGGGAAAGCCCGTGCCAAACAGCACCAGGCCGGCGTGGGAAACCACGTAGCGCAGCACGGAACCCGCGGCACCGCCCAAGGCCACCAGCAGCAAGGACAGGGGCGAAAATGCTGTTCCCATCAGCGTTTCCTTTTGCGGCGAAGCTCCGCGAAGCGCGCCAAGCGCTCGGCAATCGCGGCCTCAGCCCCGCGATCGGTCGGGCGATAGAAAACGCGCTGTACCATCTCCTCGGGGAAGTAATCCTGGCCGGAAAAGCCCCCCTTCGCCTCATGGTCATAGGCATAGCCGGCGCCATAGCCAATTTCCTGCATCAGCTTGGTTGGCGCATTCAATATGTGCTTGGGCGGCATCAGGCTGCCGGTTTCCCGCGCGGCGCGCATCGCCTCATTAAACGCCTGATACACCGCGTTGGATTTCGGCGCGGTCGCCAAATGCACCACAAGCTGCGCCAGCGCCAATTCGCCTTCGGGTGATCCCATACGCTCAAATGTTTCCCAGGCGGCGATGGCAAGCGGCAGCGCGCGCGGGTCGGCCATGCCGATATCCTCGGCCGCAAAGCGCGTGAGGCGCCGGGCGATGTAGCGCGGGTCCTCACCACCCGTCAGCATGCGCGCAAACCAGTAAAGCGCCGCATCGGGGTCTGATCCGCGCATGGATTTATGCAAAGCGGAGATCAGATTGTAATGTTCCTCGCGGTCCTTGTCGTAAAGCACGGCACGTTTAGCGAGCAAGGCGGAAAGCCCGGCGGGGTCAAGCGGCGGGGTTGCTTCGGGCAGGGCGAATAATTGCTCGGCCATGTTCAGCCCGTAGCGGCCATCGCCATCCGCCATGGCGCGGAGGGTGGCGCGCGCTTCGGGGGCAAGTGGCAGGGCGCGGCCCATGAGTGCTTCGGCGCGGGTCAGCAGCAATTCAAGCGCGGCATCATCCAGGCGCTTCAGCACCAGCACCTGGCAGCGGGACAGAAGTGCTCCGTTCAGTGCGAAGGATGGGTTTTCCGTGGTGGCGCCCACCAGCGTCACGGTGCCGTCTTCCACCACGGGCAGAAAGCCATCCTGTTGCGCGCGGTTGAAGCGGTGGATTTCATCCACGAAAAGCAGCGTGCCTTGGCCGTTGGATTTGCGCGCGCGGGCTTCCTCAAAAGCGCGCTTCAAATCAGCGACGCCGGAAAACACGGCGGAAAGGGCGGTGAAGCGCAGCCCCGCCG